>NZ_JBEOKT010000023.1:0-64156 GCF_040278685.1 Pontibacter populi | reverse complement strand
CTGTTGCCCTTCCGGTGCCCTGCCCCTTTCTGCCCGCCTCCGTTAAAGAAGCTGGTATGCCTGCCTGGCTGCTCCGGAAGCTGGTATGCCTGCCTGGCTGCTCCGGGCGTGAAGTGATAACAGTTTAAGGACCCGGCAAAGTTCCAGAAGAAGGTAAGATCTTTAAATGCATTAGCTATTCTATAGTACCTTCCTTTTTTGTCTATAGTTAACTATTACTTTATAATTACTAAACTATCTTTTAGAATAAACTATAGTTAGAGGCTTACCTTATTATAAACTATAAAGTTGTTTAGTGTCTTGTCTGATTTTTGTTTTCGCCACGCTTCGTGTTTTCACAATAGATAATCGAAATTGAATAACTGGATTGTTGGTGAAAACACCATAGCCGTCAGGCTAAGTGGATTAAATTGCTGTTTCGGATATCTGTAGCCGAAACTTTGTCTGCTGCATACATACTTGTCCGCATAAAAGGGAGGCTAATCTACGGGGACTAGGAAGTCCCAGGCAGAGTGCTTTCGGACTTGGAAGTCCGAAACAGCATTAATTTTTAAAACAACACTTAGCCTGACGGCCATAGTGAAAACACCAACAGTGGCTCCAACAAATGCCTTATAGTAAATGTTAGCAAAGACTAGAACCTCTGTCCCAAACTATAGCTTCTTAAGGTGTGATTTATAAAAAAGGGCTGCCATTGCTGGCAGCCCTTTTCATTTTATAACATTTGTGTTATGTTATCTAACATCCCACCACAGTTTAACGTCGCTTTCGTCTCCGCCAATGGCAGTAGCCGCAGATCTGTTGTTATCTGGGTTTAGCGTCTGTTCATTAACCGGATAGATCAATCTTGTAGGAACTGTAAGGTCAGCTACAGGAGGAAGAAGTGTTGGAGCGTCTAATCTTCTCCAAGTGATCCATGCATCGTATCCACGGTTGTAAAGAGCTATCCACTCCTGAGTACCGATCTTCTGTCTCCAGTCGCCAGGAGCTGTCAGATAGTTAACTTCAGGCTGTGCAATGTAAGCTAGTGCTTCAGTTGCAGAACCACCCCAGTAAGTAATAGAGGCAGTAATACCAGCGTTGTAATGCTCAGTGGCAGTACCACCAACATTGTAGCCTCTTTCAACTGCTTCAGCAAGAAGGAACTCTACCTCAGCATAATCAAGTAATAACGCTTCGAAAGTAGGATCAGCGATTTTCTCACTTACAGTTGAGAAAGAAGTATAAGTGTTAGGGAAACCATATACACCACCTTTGAACTCACCATTAACAGTAGTGAAATAGTACTGTCTTCTTGGGTCATCCAGGTCATTCATAACGTCAACCAGCGTATTTGCAGCAACATAGTCTTCACGAGTTGAAAGTGGACCTTTCACGTTAGAAGAGATCGGGTTATTGTTTGGTGGAGCAGACAGGTATTCGAATGCAGCGTTTTCAGCGTTACTTGAAATCACACCACCTGCATCTGCAGCTGTTGCCGACTCAGCAAGCTCTTTCGCTCTTGCATTGTTAACATCAGCTATTACCATTCCAAGCTTTAACTTAAGCGAGTTACCAAACTTCAACCAGTTTGTCATGCTACCACCGTAAAGAATATCACCGCTTGCTCCGAAGCCTGCAGCATCAGAATCTAACTGAGCTACAGCAGCATCAAGACGATCTAAGATATCGTTGTAAACAGTCTGTGCATCATCGTAAGCTGGTAGTGCATTCTGTGGATCAAGAGCCTCAGTATAAGGAACATCACCAAAAGTGTTTACCAGTACAGACCACGCATAAACCTCCATTATCTCGATCTGAGCTAACTGGTTCTGCTTCACGCCTTCAGCAAGTGTCTGATCTTCATTTACTAATCTCTTAGCTTCTTTCAGATCGTTCAGCACATCACGATACAAAGTATTCCAAATGTTCTGAGGGATCAGACGTGAGGTCATGTTGTATCTTGGCTCATCCAGGTACTGTGTAGACGTCCAGTGCTGAACATAAAAACGATAGTTGTTTACGTTTACGTTTGGCGTTGTCAGTACGTCAGCCAGGTTTTTGGTTGCACCGGTAAACAGGGTAACTGCCGGTACATTTGTTGCTCGCTTCTGGTCAATATTATACTCGTCCAGATCATCTACGCATGATGCCATAAACACCAGCGAGAATAAGCATATGATAAGTTTCTTCATTTTCTGTTATTTTAGAAATTTAATTTAACGTTGAAGCCGTAAGTCTTAACAGCCGGGTAAGCACCTGACTGGTAACCTCTACCAGCGTTGCCTGAGCTTAGACCTTCTTCAGGATCTGAGTATTCCATGTTCTTATGGATGATCCATAAGTTACGGCCGATCAGCTGAAGATCAACACCTTTTACGAAACCAAGGTTTCCGATAACTGACTCAGGTAATGCATAAGAAAGAGCTACTTCTCTTAACTTAACAAAGCTACCATCAAACACATACATAGCTCTTGGAGCACCAGCATAGTTATCAGCTGCGTAACCGTAAGGAGTCATACCGTCACCATCCTGGTTCTCAGCATAGATGTCGTTAGGAGTACCATCTTCTTTAACACCTGGAAGCAATACACCACCACCTTCAGAAACTGGCAGACGAGAAGGATTTCCTTTAGCGTTTAAGCCGGCAGTGTGCTCATATAAACCGGTTGCCTCACCGTACCACTGGTCAAGAGAGAATACATCGCCACCATGACGAACATCGATCAGGAAGCCTAACGATACACCTTTATAAGTGATGTTGTTGTTGAAACCACCAGTCCAGTCTGGGTTTGGATCACCGATGATAAGATCTGATCTCTGTGATCTTAAGTAGTAACCGTTCTCACCAACAGTTTTCTGACCGTTAGTATAAACGAAGTCGTTACCACGGATAACACCGTAAGGCTGGCCAATAGCAGCGTTAAGAGAAACACCACCCTGGAAAGAAGCAATTGTTAAGTTCTGAACATCTTCGTACAGGCTTATTACTTCGTTTCTGTTACGTGCGAAGTTGAAGTTCATTGTCCAGGTAAAGTCGCTGTTCTGGATCGGAGTAACAAAAGCAGTTACCTCGATACCTTTGTTCTCAACTTCACCGGCGTTTACGTAACGGTTAGTGTAACCTGATGCTGCAGTCTGGCTAACTGGCATGATCTGGTCGATAGTATTAGACTTATACACTGTGAAGTCGAAACCGAACAGGCTGTTAAAGAAGTCAGCCTCGATACCAGCTTCAAAGCTCTTAGATCTCTCAGGCTTCAGGTTAGGGTTGTTCTTAGTGCTTGGAAGCGAGAAGATCGGAGTTGAACCGAAACCGGTTGGCTTGTCATACACATCGAAGATACTTAGAGGCTGAGCATCATTACCTACTTCTGCATAGTTAACTCTTAGTTTACCATGAGACATCCACGGAGTTTCAAGCAGGTTAGTAAACACTACGTTAACACCGGCAGCTGGGTAGAAGTATGTGTTATCACCTTCAGGAAGTGTAGTAGACTTATCCTGACGGGCAGAAAGCTCTACGAAGTAAGTTTCTTTGAAGCCGAAGTTAGCGTTAGCGAAGATACCATCAACACCTCTGCGAGAATAGAACTCCGTTGGAGGGTTAACAGGACTTGCTGAGTTAGAGATAGCATAAAGTCTTGGAACAACCAGGCCGCCGTTTGTTGCAGTACTGATTGAGCTTGTACGCTCTCTACGTAAGTTAGAACCTAATAAACCGTTAAAGCTAAGATCTTCAGAGATGTCTTTGTTGAAATTCAACATTAAGTCGAAGTTAGTCTCGTTGAAATCTCTGTTGAATCTAGAGTAGCTGCTCAAACCAGCACTACCAACAGCAACACGCTCTTCCTGCCATTAGTAGTGTTGAAAGTGGCTCTACCCATGGCGCTTAACCAGTCGGTAATTTTGTAAGTAGCCGTTGCATAACCATAAAGGTTATCTCTGCTGTCGTTAGAGAAGTTTTCGTACTGAGTCCAGTAAGGGTTGTCAGAATAGATAGGACCAGTGTTAGAGCTGTTCCAGTTCCAGGTAATGTTCTGTCTGTTTCTGAAGTAAGCTTCTTCCTGCTCTTTCATATCCACGTTAGTCTGGAACCACTGTCTGAACTGCTGGTTAGGGTTGTTACCGCTGTAACCAGTACCATATCTACCTATACCTACAGTGCGGGTATAGTTACCTGACGCAGAAACTGTTAACTTCTCAGTAGCTTCGTAAGAAGAGCTGAAGTTGAACATGTCTTTGTCGATAGTAGAGTTAGGCAAGTTACCTTTAATGTCGTTACGAGTGTAACCTAAGTTAAAGGTTGTTTTGTCGCCACCACCGCTTACTACAATGCTCTGGTTAGAGTTAACACCAGTTTCGAAGAATGTAGTCGGATCGTTTTCAGCAGCTACCCAAGGTCTTGTTTTACCGAAGTTAGGGTGTAACGGATCGATTGCATCCCACTGGTAAACCATCAGGTTTGGATCAAATTTAGGACCATAAGAGGCATCATCCTGGAAACGTACAACAGGTGCTACACCGCTACCTAAGTCTTTAGATGTGCGGAAGCCCTGGAAGTAACCACCACCGTACTCTTTCTGGTATCTTACATACGTTGTTTTGTCGATGTTGCTCCAGGTTACACCACTGTTTACGGCTATATTAAGAGCGTTTTTAGCTCCTTTTTTAGTCGTGATCATGATAACACCGTTTGACGCACGAGAACCGTAAAGCGCAGTTGCTGCTGCACCTTTCAGTACGTTCACAGACTCGATGTTATCCGGGTTAAGGTCAGCTGCAGCGTTACCATAGTCAGCACCACCACGTCCAATAGACTGGTTAGTTCCGTTGTTGTTGGCATTACTTACAGGCACACCATCAATAACGAAAAGGGCCTGGTTGTTACCAGTAAGTGAAGAGTAACCACGAATGATAACGTTAGTAGAACCACCCATTGTGTTGTTCGTTCTGATATCCAGACCGGCAACTTTACCTGAAAGTGAGTTTACTACGTTTTCGTTTCTGGCACGTGTAAGCTGTTCGCCGCTTACTTCCTGTGCAGAGTAGGCTAGTTCGTTTCTGTTACGCTCAATACCAAGAGCTGTAACCACAACTTCATCCAATTGCTTGGCATCAGTTTCCAAAGCCACATTAAATGTAGACTGGTTTCCGATTGCGCGTTCCACTGTTTTGTAGCTGATGTAGCGGAAAACAAGTGTTGTACCACCTTCTGGTACGTTAAGTGTGAATGAACCGTCCACGCCAGTGGCAGTTCCTACAGTAGTTCCTTTTACCAGAACTGATACGCCTGGTAAGGGCTGGTTAGTAGCGGCATCTGTCACCTTACCGGTAACAGCCCTACTCTGAGCCATAGCCTGCTGTACCAGTACAGAGACAAGCAAGAAGCTCAACAATAGAAGTTTTTTCATTTGCTTTAGTTTTAGATAAGAAAAAAGTTAAAGTTGGTAATAGGTAATCGGTAAAAAAGGTGTCTCATAAAATCTATAGTTCATAGTTCTCTAACGCCTGTGATATCTTCTTTATAACCAAAGAGGACGAACCAATTTATTAGTGAAACTATAAGGTTATAGCAACTATTTATAAACCCTGACTGATTGTGAGTGGCAAAAACGCAAATGCTCTAACCGGTCAACTATCAGTTTATAATTTACTAATAGTTAGTATGTTAGGCACCCTGGGTAAGTAACATAAAGCCTTACGAGAGCTTTAGTGTTAAAATGGGAAGTGTAGTAGAGTGTAGAAAGTGTTTCATATTTTATTTTGATTTTAGAGTGAGCGACACTTCAATTATAAGCATTAATACCTTTTATAACAAATATTTAATACATATTTCTTGTTTACAGCACCTGAATGTTGCGCTACAGCTGCCTTAAATAACTGTTAAGAACTCCGAAATTAGTCAAGCCTAACAATAGGAAAATTTATAGGTCGTTTCGCATTTTACGTATACCACAAAGTATTGTTCCGCGTTTAGAGGCTGTTTTATGGCTTTAAACGGCCTTTTTAGAATTACATCTCTGAGTTTGGGTAAGTAAATGTGGCAATTGCTACTTCTGTTGTTACTAAATGCTGTTACAGTATACAGGTGTGTATCAACCGTTTGTAAGCTGTTGTGGCACCAGAGCAAGCTAACCGGAACAAAAAAGCACCTATTCTGGCCAGGGAATGAAAAATCCTCAGATCCTCCCCAAACATGCTGGCGAAGGATCTGAGGATCTCGGAAATAATGGGAAGTATATGTTTTAGCTAAGCACCTGGTATGTTATAAAGGCCATGACATATGCCAGGCCGCTCATGTATACTAATTGTGCCAAAGGCCACATCCAGGATTTAGTTTCGCGGCGCACTACGGCCAGGGTACTGACACACTGCATAGCAAAAAGATAAAAGACCATAAGCGAGAAAGAGCGGGCCAGGTTATAATATGGTTTCCCGTCATTATCCTTTTCCATCATCAGCTTATTTTTTATAGTACTCACATTCTCTTCCTCGCCTATACTATAGATAGTAGACATGGTGCCTACGAACACCTCGCGGGCTGCAAAAGAGGTAAGCAGCGCAATACCGATCTTCCAGTTGTAACCTAATGGCTCAATGGCAGGCTCCATTGTTTTACCAATGATACCGGCATAAGAGGATTCGAGCTGGTGGGAGCTGATCAGGTTCTCCAGTTCTGTCTGAGAAAGGTTCTGCTGCTTTGCTTCAACTATAGCCTGTTGTTCAGCGGCCTCAAAACTATTGCCCGGCCCATACGATGCCAGCACCCATAGTATAATAGAGATGGCTACAATTACTTTACCGGCTTCAAAAATGAATGCTTTTACTTTCTCTACTATAGTTAAACCTACGTTATTCCAGCGGGGCATTTTGTACACCGGGAACTCCATAATAAAGTAGCTGCGCTCGCGGGCTTTTAGTATTACCTTTAATAATAAAGCAGAGAAGATAGCAGCCAGGAAACCGATCAGGTATAAGGCCATCAGCACAAGCCCCTGCAGGTTCAGGAAGCCGAGGTAGTATGTTTCCGGAACAACCAGTGCGATAAGAACTGTATAAACCGGAATTCGGGCCGAACAGCTCATAAGCGGGGTTACAAAGATGGTGATCATCCTGTCTTTCCAGTTCTCTATAGTACGGGCCGACATTACAGCCGGAACCGCACAGGCCACACCCGATATTAAAGGAACAACGCTTTTACCATTAAGACCGAACTTACGCATGATCTTATCCATCATAAACGTAACACGGGCCATGTAACCTGTCTCTTCCAGCACGGCAATAAAAGCAAACAGGATAGCGATCTGAGGAATAAACACCATCACTCCCCCTAATCCGGCTATAACACCTTCGGTTAGTAGGTTTACAAGCGGGCCGCTGAAATTATCCTGTATCAACCCGTTTAAGCTGGTAAATCCCTGGTCGATCAGGTCCATGGGGTAGCTGGCCCAGGTAAAGATGGCCTGGAACACGATAAACAGAATAGCCAGGAAGATGAGGTAGCCGAAAACTTTATGGGTAAGTACCTGGTCGAGGCGGTTACTGAATTTCTCGTCTTTCTCTACACGCTCTACGCGCACTACATCCAGCAGCAACTCATTTATATAAGTATAGCGGGCTATGGTTTCGTCGGCCTGGGCTACATTAGACTTAAACCCGTGTGTTTCCAGCAGAGCTTCTATCCAACCGGCCTCTTCGGCGGTCAGGAACTTTAAGCTTTTGTACTGATGAGCATAGTGCAGGGCCAGGTAATCGGTATTCAGGCCAAAGCGGGCTTTTATGCTTTCGATCAGCTGTTTCTGCTCCGGTGGTATTTCGTAAAACTGAACCGGTGTTGCCTCCAGTTGCTGCGATATTAAGATCTTGAGGGCTGCAATACCTATCCCTTTACGGGCATTCATTGGTATTACCGGCACACCCAGACCCTTATGTAAGGCCGGAATATCTATCTTCACGCCCTCCTGCTCTGCTACATCTACCATGTTCAGGGCCAGAATAGCAGGAATTTTAAGGTCGGCGAGTTGCGTAAACAGCAGCAGGTTGCGCTTCAGGTTAGAAGCATCTGCGGTAACTATAACAAGATCGGGATAATAAGCGGAAGACGCATCGTAGAGCAGGTCAGTGATCACGCGCTCATCCAGCGACTTCGGGTATAAACTATAGGTACCCGGCAGGTCAATGATCTGTACCTTCTGGTTGGCACTTAGCTGGCAGATACCTGTTTTTTTATCTACTGTAACACCCGGGAAGTTACCTACCTTTTGGTTAAGGCCTGTGAGCTGGTTAAATAAAGAAGTTTTACCTGAATTTGGATTACCTACCAACGCCACCCGCGCTACAGCATTCCGGAGAACGGTTTGCGGCGCTTCTTTAATTTCAGGTTGGGCTACTACAGTCATGTAAATGTAAGCGCTATTTCAGCATTATAGTTTCAGCTTCGTCCAGGCGCAGCGATAAAGTGTAGTCATTCACAATGATCGTGATCGGATCGCCGAGTGGTGCACGGCTGTTCAGTTTTACCTGCGTACCTGGCAAACAACCCATCTCGAGGAGCTTCAGGCCCATCTCCGGATCTTTAAGGCAGCAAATTACCCCGTACTCCCCTATTTTCAGGTCGCGTACACTCTTTTTATCTTTATGCTCTTCTACCCTGTTGTGCACCGTAAGCTGCTTTTATTTAGACTGTTTATAAACAACCGCAAGTTACAAGGTGTTCATCTTTAAAGCAAAAGTTTTGGCTAAATGGTTGGAGGTTGGAGGGTAAATGGTTGAATTGTTAATTATTTGCTGCCGCGGGCTTGCAGATCGTGCTCTGCTTTTACGCATCACTAAAAATCAACAAAAGTAGAGTACGAGCTACAAGCTCGCACTAGCGTCGAAAACAAGTGGATTTTGACCTTAACAATTTAACCTTCAGCAATTAAAATCACTCCGAGAAGAAAATGCGCTTTACGCGGGAGCTTACGTTGGTTAGCAGTTCGTAAGGGATCGTTCCGATGCGGGCGGCCATATCGGTAAGGGTAAGTTTAGGTCCGAAAACGATGGCTTCATCGCCGGCTTTCACCTGCAGCCCGGTTACGTCAACCATACACATATCCATACACACATTGCCGATGATAGGGCAACGTTTACCGTTGATGATGACCTGGCCGGCTCCGTTACTGAAGCGGCGGTCGTAACCGTCGGCGTACCCAATGGCTATAGTTGCGATGGTCTTATCTGAATCGGCAATACCTTTGCGGCTGTAACCTACGGTTTCTCCTTTAACTATAGTTTTAACCTGCGACACAGTAGTCTTTAGTGTACTTACCGGCTTAAGGGCTTCCTGCTCCGAGCCTGTTGCTTCTACACCATACAGGCCAATGCCAAGGCGAACCATATCCAGTTGGTACTCCGGGAAACGCACGATACCTGCCGAATTGAGCACATGTTTGATGACGCTATAGTTTAGCCTTGCCTCCACTTCTGCAGCCATAGTTCTGAAATTACTGATCTGCAACTGTGAAAAATCGTTGTGAAGGGCTTCGTCGGCGCCAGCTAAGTGGGTGAACGTGCTGATAACCTGTATCTGCGGGTATTGCTGTAACAACGGAAAAAGCGCCTCAAAATCTTCGGGAGTGAAGCCGAGGCGGTGCATGCCGGTATCCAGTTTCAGGTGGATGCGGTGGCGTGTTGTAGCATCAGGAAGGTCTTTAAGGTATTGCTCCAGTAGCTCCAGCGAGTAAATTTCAGGTTCCAGGTTATGTTGCCGCAGTTTTGCAAAGCTGTCCTGCGACGGATTCATAACCATAACCGGTAAGGTAATTCCGTTCTCGCGCAGCATTACGCCTTCATCGGCATAGGCAACAGCCAGGTAATCTACCCTGTGGAACTGCAACAGGTTGGCCACTTCGAAACTTCCGCTCCCATAGGCAAAAGCTTTCACCATTACCATCAGTTTTGTATCGGGGGCAAGTCTAGAGCGATAAAAATTCAGGTTGTGCACCAGCGCATCGAGGTTAACTTCCAGCACCGTACCGTGTACTTTCTGCTGAAACGCATGCACAATCCGCTCAAACTCAAACACGCGCGCGCCTTTTATTAATATCAGCTCGTTCCGGAAATCATCGGCCTTAAACTGAGCCAGGAAATCGGCGGTGCTACTATAGAACTCAGCTTTGCCCGCGAACTTTAATTTATGATGACTTATAGTTGGGCCGATGCCTATCACCTTATCTATATCCCGGTTCATTATAAGCGTCGCCACCTGGCTATACAGTGCTTCCTCTGACAGACCAGACTCCAAAAGGTCGGAAAGGATGACGGTATGTTTTACCCGTTGCGGTTGGTTAGCCAGCAGATCCAATGCAATAGCCAGACCAGCCAGGTCATTGTTATAGGTATCGTCTATCAGATAGCAACCGTTAATGGCTTCCTTCATTTCCAGTCGCATGGCAACCGGGTGCAGCTTATCTAGCCGGTCCTGTATTTCGGCAAAAGGTACTTCGCGGTAAAGCAGCATAGCCAGGCAGTGCAGCGCATTCTCTACAGATGCTTCGTCGGTAAACGGAATAGCCAGGCGTTGTTTTTCGCCACGGTACGTGTACACCACTATCGTTTTATGTCCGGCAGCTGTGGTGGCAGTTATTGTTACATCTGCTTGGTGATGCCTGCTCCAGGTAAAGGTATTTATAGTTTGGTTTTGGATCTCTTTGTGCAGCAGTTCATAGTCGGTGCAGTAAATGAGTATCTCTACATCCGTAAACAGCTTCAGTTTTTCCTGCACCTTTTGCTGGCGCGAGGCAAAGCCTTCGTCGTGGGCCGTGCCGATGTTGGTGAAGATGCCTATAGTTGGCTGGATGATGGGTTGCAGTTTTTCCATCTCGCCAGGCAGCGAAATGCCCGCCTCAAAAATGCCTAGTGTATGGTTGCTGTTGAGCTGCCAAACCGAAAGCGGAACTCCCAACTGCGAATTATAGCTGCGCGGACTTTTAACCACCAACGCATCAGGGCTCAGCAACTGGGCCAGCCACTCTTTTACTATAGTTTTACCGTTACTGCCCGTTACCCCAACTATAGGTATGGAAAACTGAGACCTGTGCCAGGCGGCTAATTGCTGCAGTGCCTGCAAGCTATCCTTTACCAGTAACAGATTTGCCTCCGGATAAAGCGCGCTATAGTTATGGCCTTTCTCATCCTGCGCTTTCTCCACTATAAACTGCCTTACGCCCTGCTTATACAAAGTTGCCAGGTATTTATGCCCATCGTTGTACTTGCCACTTATCGCAAAAAACAACGTACCCGCCGGCTGCGACAACTTGCGGCTGTCGGTAAGCAAATGCATAACCGGTAATGCCTGCACAAACTGCAGCACAGCACCATTAGTTATAGTTGCAAGTTCCTGAAACGTGAGCATAAGCGGGGTACTATGGTTAAAAGTTGAAAGTTAAGAGTTAATTCAGTTAGAAAGTTAAAAAGTTTGGAAGTTAGAAAGTGTGTTTAGTTAAAGAGTTAGTGAGTTTAGAAGTTAGAAAGTTATAGTTGTAGAGACGTAATATGTTGCTTCATACACTTTTGGAGAGTTAGCAATTCAGCCATTTAACAATTAGCGATCAAAAACCAGCAATTAACTACCTTTGTAGTCTTTTTTTATACTTACATGAAATTACTTAAAGCAAATCCCTTTTATGCGGCCGGCATTGCGGCTTTTGTGATCTGGGGTTTTATACCTTTTCCGTTAAAGGCGCTGGCCGAGTACCCAAGCGGGCTTATACTTTATTTCCGGGTGGCGTTGTCGGTAACATTGTTACTGTTTATTTCTGTTTTCTTCCGGAGAGATGCTATAAAGCTGACCTATAGTTTATTAAAAACCGCGGCTGATAAGGATAAGCGCCAGTTTATAATTTATACTATGCTGGGCGGCATGCTGCTAACTATAAACTGGCTCACGTTTATCTACGTCGTCAACCACATCGATATACAGACCGGCTCTTTTTCCTATCTGCTCTGCCCCATACTTACAGCGGTGCTTGGGTTTTTATTACTGAAAGAAGAATTACGACCAAACCAGTGGCTGGCTATCGGGTTAAGTATTATAAGTTGCGTACTTATCGGAACCGGCGAACTGACCAGTTTATTGTTTAGTCTGATGATCGCATTGAGCTATGCCTTTTACCTGATAACGCAGCGGATTCTGCGTGCTTATGATAAGATTGTGCTACTGACGTTGCAGTTGCTACTAGCTTTTATATTTATAGGCCCGTTCTATAGTTTCTTTAAAGGCGACTCAACTATAGTTCTGGATGGCGGTTTTTTCGTGAAAGTGAGTATTCTGAGCGCTTTGTTTACCGTGCTGCCTTTGTTCCTGAACCTGTTTGCCTTAAAAGAGCTTACATCCGGCACCATCGGTATTCTGATGTATATTAACCCGATCATGAATTTTGTGATAGCCTTTATTTATTTTAACGAGGAAACTACTTTGGTAAAAGCACTGGCTTATCTACTCATCTTTATCTCGGTCATTATCTACAATATCAACCTTAAAAAGCGTCGCAAAACCGGAAGTGGTATGCCGGTGCCACCAACTTCGGCAGCAACTATACTTAAGTAGGTTTACCTCACCCCAGCCCTCTCCTTTTGAAGAGGGCCCCTACTCCCCAAAACAGGAGAGGGGGTTTTTAAGCCCCAGCTATGGTTTGGCTATAGTTCTATAGTTCATGTTGGTCATCCCCCTACCCCCTTCAAAGGGGGACTGTTCTGCTACTGCTATAGTTAAAAGTATAGTTCTATAGTTACAGTCCATCCACGGACAGGTCGCGACCTGTCCCTACGGAAATACAGCCACGATAAAACTCGAAGCTTAACGGTTTAAACTTTAGTTCAGCGGTTACTATGAGAAAGATCTCAGTCTTTGGGTTGAGCGCCTTGTGAATATCTGGTGCCGCAGGCATTGCGACGCAGGAGCAAAAGAGATTCGCACAGCGCGATGCCCGAAGACGGGGCCTCCCGGCCGAGAGGGCACCAAAGCTAGATTGAAACTAAAGGTGTGTAGAGCTCCCAGGATTGGAGGTAATTTGAAAAGATAGCTTGGTTCGAATTGAAATAGAATCGAACTATAGTACAGACACTAGTAGGAGCTGCGCACACTGCTAGGTCTAGCGAACTATAGAACACTTAAGATCCCTCGACTTCGCTCAGGATGACGAAACAGATATTAAACTAAGTATGCCATAAAACAAACCAGCCTTGCTACGTAAATAGCAAGGCTGGTTTGTTAAGTTTATAATACTATTTAAGGCTATTGATCTCCCTCTTTCTTCTTATCTAGTTTTTCCATAGCGCGGGCTGCGGAATCCTGGTTTGGGTTCATTTCTCCGAAACGGTCGGCCTGGTTAGCAGTTACGGATGTGTCGCCGATAGGTGCCGGACGCGGGTTGTTCAGGTTGGCTGCTGAGGAGTCTCCTTCAACTATAGCGTCGGCTGTTCCGGTGTCTTCGTCAATAGTCGTATCCTGCTGACCGCAACCATAACCAACTATGGCTGCAAAAGCTACGGCTACTCCTGTTTTAAATATAGATAGTCTCGTTTTCATTGTCGTTTCTGTTATTATTCCTGCCATTTTTAACGGCTGTAGTAGCAATAAGTTCTGAACCGGTTATCAGAAGCCAAGTCCAATCGTTACACCTGTCCGCGCTTTCTCGCCTTCCTGGAACGATGTCACAAAATCTACGCGCAGCACTTTAAAGATATGCTCTATGCCAACACCCAGTTCCAGGTAATTTCTCGATTGCTGAGTATTCAGGTAATTCAGGCTCACAACTTCCTGTAATTTCAGTTTGCGGAACAGCGGTATTTTATTGAACAGGAAACCGTTGAAATGATGCTCGTAATGGGCTTCCAGGTAATTGTTGTTAGTGCTATAGCGATAGTAGTCGAGTAACTGGAAACCGTCGTAAGCGCCTGCAAAAATAGTTCTGTTGCCTTTAAAGTGGCGGTAATCCATCAGGGTCATGCTCTCTTTGTTCCAGAAAACGCCTGCCGCTGCATTATAGCTACTCCTGCCCAGCAACCCAAAGCTCAGGTCATCGCTCACACCCAACGCGGCTGTACTGTACTGAATATCTCCGCCTAATATTTTTAGACCGGTTCTGTAGGCCAGGCTTATAGTTGGGTATTTCGAGTCCAGGTTAATTTTCTGGTTCGGACGGGAGATATAGCGCTGCCCTGGCTTTATACTTAAACTGAAAGACGCCATCAGTACTTCGTGCGGATTGAAATTAGCATTGGGCAGTTCTGCGCTTACCGGCACATTAGATGTGAATGAACTTACACCTTCAGGGTCTGTACCTTTGAAACTATAGTATGTCGTGTTTTCCATCGGCATGCGGTGCGCATATTCCAGGTTAGCGGTAAGCTGCAAGCCATTTGACAGTTCGCCGCGGTGTGCCAGCCTTATAAAATCGCGCTGGTATAGTTTCATATAGTTTTTACCGGCCACGAGCGTGTACGCAGAGTTCACAAAAGGTAAAATAGGCTCGTTAATATTGATCTGGTTTACATAACGGCCACCTTCCAGTTGCACAATGCTGTTGGTAGTGGTGTTATATACATAAGCAGTGCGCAGTTTGGCGTTAAACTTTTCGTTCGAGAAACCATAGCGGACCGTCGGTTCCACAATAAAGCGGCGGCGGTCGTCGTAGCGGCGGCCATAGGTAACACGCACATCAGCAACTACACCTTCCACGGTATTATATTGCAAAATGCTATTGCTTGTCGGGCTGATGATCGGATCGAAGCGCAGGTAATTATCTTCGTAACTGTTTCGGTAAGTATAGCCGCTCAAAAACAGGTTGCCAAACGTAGGTTTGTTCCGGATTCGGTCCAGCGAGTCCTGGTACACTTTAGATTCCTTAATGGCTTCCAGCTTATCCTTCTTTACATAATCCTTGGATTCTTCTTTGGTAAGTGGTGTAGGCCTGATCCTGTCCCAGTAAAGCGAGTCGCGTTTGTTGGCATCTTCTTCAATTAACAGGATCTCTTTCGTGAATAATTTCTCGCTATGGATGGGTTTGTCCTGTGGGTCGGCTTTTTCGGGCTCTATTATTTTAAAGCGCGGTTTAGGAGCGGGCTTTGGAGTTTGCGCAGTGGCAACTATAGTTTCTTCGGGTTCGGGCTCCACTTCTTCCAGCACCGGTGGTTTTTTATAGGCAGCCTGCACTTTATAGTTGGAGTAAACACCTGTAACATATCCTCTGCCCTTAAAGCCCAGGCCTGCTGCTTCAAAAGTAAATTTCTGAGATACCGGCATCCAGACATGCTCCAGTACCGGCGCATACACTTGTCGCACGCGTATAAAATCCACGAACTCAATGCCCGCCCGTTTGGTCAGTTTCAGGTCGGTGCTATGGATGCGCCAGGTGCCGTCAACTATATACACGATGCCCTCAAAAACAGGATCGTTACGGCGGCGCGGCATTACTTTTATCTTGTTTATAGTTCGGCCATTCTCCTCAAACGCACCCAGGTACTGATATCGGTAATAAAATAGTGCATTATTGGCCAGCGGCGACACAAAACCGCGTTCGTTCAGTCCCTCAATCTTCAGCAGGTTCTCGTAAAAGCTCACATTCATTTCCGAAGCCTGGTTAAAGCTGAAGCCTTTCTTCTGACCACTCACCCGCGATGAGATCACTTTCTCGTTTATCTTGTTTGGCCGTTTCACGTGCAACTGCGATATCGACTCGGACAAATAAACGATACCTGTATCCACATCCACTACCCGAACACCCAGCACTTTGCTTGGCACTTTATCCATGCGGGCCACGCTTTTCATGTACACGCGGGCACTCCAGGCCAGGGCCTCGCTCAGGTGGTATTTCCGCAGCCGGATGGCGTTGCGCATGATGGGGTAAGCAGGGTCTTCGTCGGAAGCGTGCACTACTACCTCTTTCAGGTTAAGCACTTCGGGGAAAAGCTGCACATTTAGCTCCACGGGGTGGCCGTTTATTTTTACCACCTGCGTTTTGGCTTTGTAGCCCACGTACTTAAACTCTAGCGTATAGCTGCCTGAGTCGAGCTGTAGTTGGTAGTAACCGTTCTCGTTGGTGGCAGTGCCGCTGGATGTTTCTTTGATGTAGATGCTGGCAAAAGGCAAGCCCTGTCCGTTCTCGTCGGTAAGGCGACCACGCAGGGTACCACCAAAGCAGAACAGCGGAACAAATAAAAGCAGGAACAAAAACCAGGTGAAGCGCATGCAGGAATAGATTAGCTTTTGGCCTTATATGGAATAAATATAGCTAACGTTACATATTATACGCTTATTTCATATTTTATCTGACTTTTATACTGAGTTTATTTTGAAATCGCCTCTAAATCGGCTGTTTTGGCTAATTTACTTTTGTACCGGATATTCAGAATTACGCCTACCAGCACCAGCGCCATACCTACATACGAGCCAATAGTAAAGGTTTCACCAAACATAATAAAGCCCAGCCCCAGCGCATAAAAAATACCGATATAATTCAGGTGGGCAACTTTAGAGAGTTCTTCGGACTGGTACGACATGGTCATGTAATACTGTGCCAGCTGCGTAAAAACGCCAACCAGTAGCAAAATAGCCCAGTCCCAGCCGGCAGGTTGTACCCACTCAAACAGACTATAGATACCCGAAAAAGGCAGCGCCACCATCGGAAAATAAAACACGATAACCAGCGGATGCTCACGGGTGTTGAGTTTCCGGATAACGTTATAGGAAATACCTGAAATGGCAGCGCCTGCCACACCTATCATTAAGTAAAATGGCGAAATACGTGCATCTACCCCTTCAATAACCAGAATACCGGCAAACGACACCAGGAAAAAGACCCATTGCCACGGCTTCACTTTCTCTTTAACTATAAAAATGCCCAGTAGGGTTGTAAAGATCGGCGACAGGTACTGCAGGGTTACAGCCGTAGCCAGCGGAATATTTTGCAGAGTTGTGAAGTATAAAATGAGCGCGATAGCCCCGGTTATACCCCTTGTTATAAGCAGCCCTTTATGTGTGCCCCAGATGTTTACCTGCTGCCTGCGTAACACTATATAGCTCATTGCCATAGAGATAACCGACCTGAAGAAGATGATCTCCACGGCCGGAATATGCGGCACCAGCTTCACGCACACGTTCATCAGCGCAAAAAAGAACGTCGATAGCAACATGTACTGCACTCCCTTCGAAAACATAGGCAACTATAGTTTAGCGCTGCAAAGGTAGGCTTTAATGGTTAAATGGTTGAATTGTTAAATTGTTGATTGCTATCTGAATCAGGATTTGCAGGATTTAAAGATTTGCAGGATTTTAAACTTTCTAACCTCCCAACTTTCTAACTCCTAAACTCTTTAACTAAAGTGACTCTTAACTAAAATCACCTTTCTAACTTCTAAACTTTTTAACTTTCTAACTCTATACTATGTTTATAGTTGAGTAAACGGACTTATAGTTTGGAGAAGAAAAAGCAGAAAACCTATACCCCGAAAGAGGCGCTGATAAAAGCTGCCGCCTATTGCGCCTACCAGGACCGCACGCAGCAGGAAGTACGCACCAAGCTCTATAGTTATGGCCTGGAGCCCGACGATGTGGAAGAACTGATCCTGCGACTGAGCCAGGAAAAACTGATTGACGAAGAGCGCTATGCCCAAAGCTATGTGCGTGGCAAGTATGGCCTGAAGCGCTGGGGCCGCCGCAAAATTATGCAGGGCTTAAAGTCAAAAGGCATTTCGGATTACTGCATCAAGCAAGGCATGAAAGAAATTGACCCCGAACTATACGAACAGAACCTCCTGCACCTGCTCGAGAAAAAGAACGCCACCGAAAAAGAGCAAAACCCCTTCACCCGCCGACAAAAGTTGAGCTACTATTTACAGAGCAAAGGGTATGAGAGTGACCTGGTGCAGGATGCGCTGAAAGGTTTGGAGCGGGAATAGATATTTGAATATACTTAAGAATAATTTATATCTTAGCTTATTCATCTTAGTCATTTATATATGAAATTGCTGTTTCAATTTTCCCTCATCTTTTGCCTAGCGCATTGTTTTTACTTTAATGTAAATGCTCAAAATGCAGATACTATATGGTATGACAAGAAGTGGAAAGAAACAAGCGATACAGAATCAAGACACTTTTATAGAGTAATAAAGACTAATACTCCATCTACAGCCAAATATGAAGTCACTGATTATTACCCTAAAGGGAATGTACAAATGCGTGGTTACTTTTCATCCTTGAAACCTGAAGTCAGAGATGGAGAGTTTAAATATTATAATGATTCAGGTGCGCTCACTCAAAAGATGATATGGGTAAATAATATAGTTGCTGAAACTTACAACTATGACGCTATAACAGGTAAACAACTACAACATGTCATTCACCGAGAATATTTAGCTACTTTAACTAAAAAGGAGAAATTTGAAAAACATGGTATTCAGGAAATAGATAAAAATCCTGAATTTCCAGGTGGTGACACAGAATTTACTAAATTCTTGACAGAAAACATTAATTACCCAGAACAGGCTAAACAGAATAATATACAGGGGTTAGTCTTGGTATCGGCCACTATTGACGAGAAGGGAAATCTTAAAGATGTACGGCTATCTAAATCTGCGCATCCGCTATTAGATGAGGAAGCAATTAGGGTCGCCAAGTTATTACCAAAGAAAAAATGGATACCGGCTATGAATGATGGAAAAAATATATCTGCAGACTTTAGCTTCCCTTTTCGTTTTAGCTTAAAATAAAGTTTATCAAACAAATCTAACCCCATTCACATGCCTGAAACAACTTTACTTTTCCTCGGTGGATTAGCTGCACAAGAACTGCTATTCGTCATACTCTTTTTTGCAATACCATTCGGTATATGGCTTGGCGCTATCATCGATCTGCTACGGAGCAATTTTGCAGATAGTGTTACAAAGTTGATCTGGGTGGTAGTGGTTACTTTTATACCATTCCTGGGCGCTATACTTTACCTGGTAATAGGTCGTAGGCAGAAAGTGAGATCTGTATAAACTATAGTTTGCGGGGCAGTTCCGGGTTCTGAATGCGGCGTTGTGGTACAAGCACCACACGCTTACCCGTAATTTCTTCGAGCATCGGCTTTAGAATCTTTTCGGCATTTTCGGTTGTCTGGCGAAGTATTCCGGAGTTCAGGGCAGCTCTTTTTACATTGTTTTCAGCATATTTAAAGCTTTCTTCCACCAGCTCCGCATCCTGGAAATACGTGTTCTCCTTGCTAAAAACCTTCGATTGGCTGTGGTCTACTTTATAGTAGCATAGTTCCGGCTCCGGCAACGCGATCTGAACCACTGAGTCGCCTTCAAACACGATATCGCCGGCCTGTATCTTTGTAAAATCAACACACCCAACTGCTTCGCCAGCCACAATCAGCACCACTTTAGAGTTTGGCACAAACCGAGATACTTCTTTTTCATACTCCACCACATCTTTAAAATTGTAGCGCACCAGCTCCATTTTACCCAGTTCTTCTACAGATGTAAGTATAGTATTATAGGTTACTGACACGGCTGGCTCTTCTTTTTCATCCGTGCCGAAAAAATCCTTAAAACTGCGCCAGATAAAAATACCAACCGTGATCACAAGTATCCAGGGAAGCAGGCGTATTAAAACTCGGAGTAAGGGCATGTGGTTGTTTGGTTATGTACTGTTTTTTTAAATCTCCTGATGTTGTCATCCCCCTACCCCCTTCCAAGGGGGACACTCGCAATGCGTAAATCTATAATTGGATTACATTTGCAGATAAAGTCCCCCTTGGAAGGGGGTAGGGGGATGATTTACGTTTGAGATAAATCATCTTTCAGGATAAGAACCCTGCAACTATAGTTATGGTTACAAAAACTGTTCCTGTTACAACTATACGTCAATCCCCAGTCGTTCTTTAAAGCCCGCATTGCCCTGCAAACCGCCCGTATGCACAGCCACTATTCGCGTACCTTTTGCAAAATAACCTTTCGCGATCAGGTCGAACAAGCCATAAAACATTTTGCCAGTATATACTGGCTCCAGCGGAATATGGTGCTGCTCCTGAAACTGATGAATAAACTCCAGCAGCTCGGGCTTCACCTTTGCATATCCCCCAAAATGATAATCCGTGATAAGCTGCCAGTTGCTATAGTTTTCACCGCTATAGTTGTAAACCAGTTGATCAATCTCATCCTTCAGAAAATCTCCGCCTTTTAACGCCGGGAAACCCAGTACCTGCTTTTCTCCTGCCAACCCAGCAATCAGCCCAGCTATAGTTCCGCCTGTTCCGCTGGCACAACAGATTACATCAAAATCAACATCAATATCATCTATTATTTCGGTGCAGCCTTTTACAGCCAGTTGGTTGGTGCCGCCTTCGGAAACCAGGTAGGGTTGGTTATAATTTACAGCCAGCTCAGCTAAAAAGTATGGTTCGTTTTTATGCCGGTATAGTTCACGGGAAATGTAGTGTAGTTCCATGCCCTGCTCCGTAGCAAATTGCAAGGTTGGGTTCAAGGGCAAATGCTCTTCGCCACGAATGATACCAATGGTTTTAAAACCAAACTCTGCGCCGGCTGCGGCAGTTGCTGCTATGTGATTAGAGTAAGCCCCACCAAATGTAAGTAGAGTTTCTTTGCCCTGCACTTTGGCTTCCTGCAGGTTATACTTCAGTTTTCGCCATTTATTACCGGAAATGTGCGGATGCAGTAGGTCTTCGCGCTTTACCCAAAGTATAAGTTTATGCTCTTGTAAAAGCGGATGCTGTAGTTGCTGTAAAGGTGCCTGCATAAAGTTAAGTACGCAAAAGCCCCGGCTTTTTATAGTCGGGGCTTTTATAGTTTAATTATTCTCAAATGTCATTTCGACGCAAGGAGAAATCTAATTAAAATTACAGATAGATTTCTCACTCTGTTCGAGATGACAATAGAAAGTTATAGTTACACAGCAATCGCTTCTTCTCTTTCCTTCTTCTTGAAGCCGTAAGCAATGGCACCGGCAATTACCAATAACAGAAGAATAGAAGAGATCAGCGACACGGTATTGCCGATCGTGTACGTCTTCGGCTCGAAGCGGAACTCTATCGTATGCTTGCCAGCCGGTACCTGCATCGCACGCAGAATATAGTTTGCACGCAGGTGATCTACTGGTTTCCCATCTAAATAAGCCTGCCAGCCAGCCGGGTAATATATCTCCGAGAACACTACAAAGCCTGCCTGCGCTGCCTGGTACTCGTATTTCAGGTAATCCGGTTCATAGGTTGTAAGTTCTATAGTTGCGTTATCTGCCGTGTAGTTCTGCTCCTGTACCGGGAACTTAGTAACGTCAACTATAGCCGTGGTGCCAGCATCGAAACCGGTTAAGGCTTCCAGTTCAGCATCCGGTGTATTAACTTTTTCGATGTTCTCCACAAACCATGCATTACCTAACGCACCCGGTACACGTTGCACAGGTTGTTTTTGGTCGCCGGTAATGGCGTAGCGGGTATTCAGCATACGCAGCACTTCCAGGTTATTTTGAGAAATATGACGATCTATCACATCCTGGTAGCGACGCAGCTTTGCCCCATGGTAGCCACCTACGTTTTTATGAAAATAAGAAGTACGTGCGCTGTTGAACGGGTTGGTCGCATCAAACACACGGTAATTATCTTTATCCTGCAGAATGATCTGGTCGGCTTGCGTTGGCTGGAAATAGTTGGCAATTACCTGCTCTTTAAAGTCGCCGTCATTCAGGTAGCGTTTGTCTACCGTCCAAAGATCAACCAGCACCAATACACCCACACCCGCAATGGCTATAGTTGCCGACAATTTATTTTTAACATAGAAGTACAGAATGCCCAGTGCCAAAACTATAAAAGCAAACGAGCGGAACGCATCCGACTTCATCATGCCTTCGCGGTCAGCACGGATAGCATCTACAGGATATTGAGCTTGTAACAATTGTGCATCAACTTCAGAAGCGAAGCTTGCCATGCCACCAAACAACCAAACCAGCAAACAGATACCAGCCGTAATTCCACCAGCCATCAATAGTTTTCTGTCCAGTTCTTTTATCACATCGCGGTCACGGATAACTCTCCAAAGTGCCAGCATGGCCAGCAACGGAATCATGATCTGGGCAATTACCAACGCCGACGAAACCGCTCTGAACTTGTTGTACAGCGGGAAGTGATCGAACATAAAGTAATTGAAGGCCGAGAAATGATGTCCCCAGGCCAGCAACAGCGAAAGTATAGTTCCGGCTACCAGCCAGCTCGTCCAGCGACGTTCAACTATAAACAGGCCCAGAACAAACAGGAAACAGATGATAGCGCCTGCATAAACCGGTCCGCTCGTCATAGGCTGAGGCCCCCAGTACGTTGGCATGCCCTGACTCACGATCTGCTCGGCCTGCACCGGCGGCGCGCCCATGCCTACAAAAGCTTTATAAGTTTCAGAGTCTTTATCTAAAGGTGTACTGCTTCCACCGCCGTAAAAATCAGGGATAAGCAATGTTATAGTTTCGCCGATGCCGTAGCTCCAGTTAAACGCATATTCTCTGTCCAGGCCGCTGCTGGTTTTGTCGCCGCTGTTTGGCGCCGTTAACTCAGATTTGCCACGAATGCTGTATTTGCTGTACTCGGCTGTAGTTGCCAGTCGGCCAAAGTTTACACCAACTGCTAAAATGGCTGCCACTAACAGAATGGAGCCACGCTTGAGAAGCTCCACTATAGTTCCGTTCTTAACGGCATAAATAACTTCTACTATACCCCACACGATCACCAGCAACAGCATGTAATAGGTCATCTGCAGGTGATTAAAGTGCAGGTTTAGCGTCAGGCCAAGTGCAAAAAGGGCGGCTCCTAACCATAGATTCTTCCGCAAGGTATAAAACAAACCGGCCAGCACCATTGGTATGTAAGCTATAGTCAGCGATTTGGTGTTGTGGCCTGCCTCCAGGATAATGATGTTGTAAGTCGTGAAGCCAAATGCGATAGCGCCAACTATAGCCAGCCATGAGCGCATGCCCAATGTTACCAGTAAAATGTAGCCGCAAAGGAGTGTTATAAAGATATTACCCGCCATTGCCGGCAGATTAAGCGAAAGCACGGTATGTATAGCTCCCGACAGATCGCCAGGATAGCGTGTGTTGATCAGGTAAGACGGCATACCGCCGAACATGGAGTTTGTCCAGAGGGCTTCTTCGCCGGTCTTTTCGCGATGCTGCATTATTTCCTGGGCACCGCCCCTGAACTGCAGAATATCGTGCTGCGCCATGCCTTTGTCTTCGAACACGACCGGGGCAAAATACACGACTGTAAGTAACAAGAAAACAAGAACCGCGATCAGATGAGGTAATACGTCGCGTTTAAAGTTAATAGAAGCTGTCATATCTGTTTTAGATGCATCAATATAGAGGTTGAAAGATATGACTTTTATTTTATTTCTGCATTATGGGGTGACTGGGTTAGCAGTTTTTGAGCTGTAAACTATGGTTGTAAGGGATATGCACGCATCCCAAACGCTTTTGTCATCTGCTGTTCCGGATTTGTAATCCGGAACCTTTTCCCTGCGGATCTGTAATCCGCTTGTTTGCCAATTGTTAAGGTCTTTGTGTTGGGGATTATAAATCTGCTGTTACTTTACTTCCGGATTGCAAATCCGGAAGAGCTAGCTTACATTTCGGGACTTAGGCACAAAACAAAAGCGGTAGGAACGATTTTACCTGTTCCTGCCGCTTTTTATAGTTGCTTACTTGCAGCGAGCCTGGAGACTCGCGCGCACTTTTCGTCACCGGATAGATTCCGGCGCCGGTAAGATTAGGGTTATTTAGAGTTTACCTGGTTCTGCTGGCACCACGGCCGCCGCCAAAATTTGCCTGCAGACCTATAGATGGAATAACTGTTATACCAGAGAAATCAAACTGCTTGCCTTCCAGGAAATCGTAGGTACCGTAGTCCTGGTAATACATGGTTAACGATGGCAGCACATACAAAAACTTAAACCCGATCTTCCCATTCACGAAGAAGCCAAACGACGGGAAATTATTTTTTGCATACACACCTTCAACGGGTACTTTATCGCCGCCAACATCTTTTACAATGCGACTTGGGTCGAAGCCATATTTTATGAACGTGTGGTTATAAACCGGTCCAAACGAGATGTTGCCGATCTCTTCTTCCGGCCCAAACGATTTGCTGAACACCAACGGAATGACAATGTCGCGGCGGGTAGCCGAAAACTCCAGCACCGGTATCAGCTTATCTATGTACAGTTTATCGAAAATACCGGAGCTCTGCCCTGAATATTGCAAACCTACGCTACCATACCAATCGCCTACGCCGGGGTTCTCGGGAGTGCCGGTCGGGCCCATAAACTGGTACATTGCATCGAAAACGTGCACGCCGGTCGCATATTTGTACCCAACATCAACACGTTCGGCCACACCATAGCGCAGGTAAAAATCGAAGGTAGTACCAACAGGGTCAAGGGCGTAAGCCACCAGCGCTTTCGAGGCTACATCTATCTGCTCGTTGTAGTCTACTTCTTCTTTGTTGGCAATGGCGTCAATAGCGGCATCAGTTATATCATCAAGTTGTGCTATTGGTTCGCTGGCGATATTGCCGCCCATGTTAAAACCGGCTTTAAACTGGCCTTTTGGGGTTACTTTTCCCGAATGGATAACCGAGCGGGGCGCTGTGCAGCCTGCCACAGTGGCGGCCAGTAAAACAGCAGAAAGGTAGAGGTAGAAATGCTTCCGCATACAGTACACGTAGTTAAGTACAAACTATGAAATTATAGAAAACAGCAGTTCACAAGTATCGTGCCTGCGAAAACAAATCGGGCTTACTTTACTTCCTCATAATCTACATACTCACCGCCATCAAAGCCTTTACGGTCTGGTTGGTTAGGTATGTAATCGATCTTGATATCTCCCTTTGCGCGGCCATTGCCAGTGTTGCCATTTGGTTGCGGGCGTTGCTGCTGGTGCATGTTGGTAAAAAACGTGCCGTTACGCATGCTTTTTTTGATGAACATCCCCAATAAAAAACGCAACAGCACCGGTGCCACCAACCGGAGAAACAGGATTATGAGAACGGTAATAATTAGGAACTTGATCATTAATTTCAGAGTTATAAGCCAGAGTAAAAAGTAGATTATAGTTACTTATACTACACAACTACCTTACCAAATGTTTATTACTGACAGTTTGCCAGCGACTTTTTACAAAGGTAAAACATTTGCTCCTAACAGACGAAGCTCTTTGGTTTTCCGGTGTATTTATCCTGTAAACGCCAAAGTTCGTCCTAAAAATAGCCTACTTTTGCACTGCGCTTTTACTGAGCTATAGTTTAAGATGGGCGCCTTTTTATAGTTTGTACTAACCATGCTTTCAGATAAAAAATATACGTGGCAGAATGTGCATGCGGCGCTGGGTTTATACCTGAGCCTGGCCATGCTGTTTTACACCATTACCCGCATCCTTTTCTTTGTGCTGAACAGGCATCTGTTTGAGGCCACCACTATAGCCGACTTTGCTTACCTTCTGCTGGCCGGTCTTCGCTTCGACTTGTCTACGGTGCTGTATACCAACCTGCTTTTTATGGCGCTTATGCTGCTACCATTCAGGTTCCGGTATAACACAGGCTACCGCAAATTGCTGAAGTATGTATTTATAGTTACCAACAGCATTGCCCTGTCTGCCAACCTGATCGATATTGTTTATTACCGCTTTACCTTGCGCCGCACTACCTGGAGCGTATTACAGGAATTTGCCAACGAGAACGGGGGCGCACTGGCTGGTAGCTTTATAGTTGATTTCTGGTACATTCCGCTTATCTGGTTGTTGCTGGTCGCGTTATTGGCGTGGCTGTATGGCAAGATACAGATGCAGTCGCCGCCAAGGGTTTCGTCGTGGGTCTACTATCCGGCACACACAGCAGTTATGGTTCTTATCGTATTTCTTTCGGTTGCAGGTATGCGCGGTGGTTTTGCGCACAGCACCAGACCTATTACCCTAAGTAACGCCGGCGAATATGTAAAACGTCCGAACGAAATGTACCTGGTGCTCAACACGCCATTCTCGATGCTGCGGACTATAGGCAAGACCAACTATAGCCGCGTTAATTATTTTGAGGAGCAACAGCTAAAAGATATCTATTCGCCTATCCATACGCCTTCTGACACAGCCGCTTTCCAAAAGAAAAATGTGGTGATAATAGTGCTGGAGAGTTTTGGCAAAGAGGCCATGGGCGGCTACAACCCTGATAGAATCGGCAAGGATGGCTACCAGAGTTTCACCCCGTTCCTGGACCAGCTCATGCAGGACAGCAAAGTTTACTGGCACTCGTTTGCGAACGGTAAAAAATCCATCGACGCGCTGCCGTCTATCCTTACTAGTATACCCAGCATACAGGAACCATTCGTACTAACACCATACGCGAGCAACGATCTGCCAAGTTTGCCGCGCACTTTAAACGCTGAAGGTTACCATACAGCCTTCTTCCACGGAGCACCAAATGGCTCTATGGGCTTCAGTGCTTTTATGAATTTGATAGGCGTGAAGGAATACTATGGCACAGACGAGTATAAAAACGACGCTGATTTTGATGGCATGTGGGGCATCTGGGATGAAGAGTTCCTGCAGTTCACAGCCGATAAACTGAATACTTTTCAGGAGCCTTTTATGGGCACGGTTTTCACGTTATCGTCTCACCATCCTTACAAAGTACCGGAACGTTACGAAGGAAAATTAAAAAAAGGGCCACTGCCGTTGTTCCAGGGCATCAACTATACCGATATGGCGCTGAAGAAATTTTTCGAGAAGGCCAGCAAAATGCCATGGTACAACAACACACTTTTCGTGATAACCGCAGACCATGCCGGTGCCCCGCGCCACTATCCGGAGTACAACACTGATTGGGGAGCCTTTGCAGTACCCGTCCTGTTCTATGCCCCCGGCGACAAAGCTTTTAAAGGCACAGAACAACGTGTAGTGCAGCAACTCGATATAATGCCAACCGTGCTTAGTTACCTGAACTATAATAAACCTTACTTCTCATTCGGGAAGAATATGCTGGATACCACTGCTCAGGATTTTGCGGTAAGCTACAACGCCGGTGTATATCAGTGGATAGAAGGCGACTTGTTGCTGCAGTTTGATGGTGCCAAAACTATAGCCCTCTACAATTACCAGCAGGATATCATGCTGAAACAGGATCTGAAAGACAGCCTGCCTGAAAAGCGCCAGCAAATGGAAAACCGTGTAAAGGCTTTTATACAGCAGTATAACAACCGGATGATCGATAATAAGCTATTGGTGGAGTAAGGTTTTTAGGGGTTGATTGGTTGTAGGGTTATGTAGCTGCTATTGTTTTGTAGTTGGAGTTCTAACCCACCCCTGCCCCCCCGAGAGGGGAATTTCTGAAGTTGCTATAGTTTAGTTTTTTGTTTTATAGTTACCGTTTGTCATCCCCCTCGCCCCCTTCAAAGGGGGACTTTTCTGCTACTGCTTGCCCAACTGTCATTTCGACAAAAGGAGAAATCTGAATTAGCTATAGTTACAGACCATGATCGGACAGGTCTAGACCTGTCCCTACCGAACTATAGGCACGATAAGGCGATGCAACTATAGCAGTTCCAACTATAGCAACTATAGCTATCGAACTGATCACAGTCTTTGGGTTGAGCGCCTTTGATTTGTTGCGGTGCCGTGAGGCAACCCGAGCAGAGCGAGGGTAGCAAGAAAGCAGCAGCGCGATGCCCAAAGACGGGGCCTCCCGGCCGTGAGGGCACCAAAGCAAACTATAGAACTGTAGGCAAGTGAGCTCCCAGGATTAAAAGTGACTATGAAAGGATTGCTTGGTTACATTGGTTACAGTTGCAACAATAGCTAACTATAAGCTGAGATAGATTTCTCACGCTGTTCGAAATGACAAAAGGAAAACTATAGGACAGTTAAGATCCCTCGGCTGACGTTAGGGATGACAAGAGGGAAAAACAAAAAAGCCCTTTGCTAAACTATAGCAAAGGGCTTCCCATATTTATTATCTGAGCTTACTTACTCATATACATGTTTCGCTCAGAATATACTTTGGTGAAGTAGTCATCCTGCAGGTCATCTATAAAGTAAATTGCTTCGCCGGTAGATTTCATTTCGGGGCCGAGCTCTTTGTTTACTTCCGGGAACTTGTTGTAAGAGAAAACCGGAACCTTGATCGCGTAGCCTTGCTTGTGCGGGTTAAAGGTAAAGTCCTTCACTTTAGCGTGGCCCAGCATAATTTTGGTAGCGTAGTTAATGTAAGGTTCGCGGTAAGCTTTTGCAATGAACGGGAAGGTACGCGACGCACGCGGGTTTGCTTCGATGATGTAAACGACCTCATCTTTAATGGCAAACTGGATGTTGATCACACCAACCGTATTCAGGGCAACAGCTATCTTTTTGGTGTGCTCTTCAATCTGGCGCATTACGTTCTCGCTCAGGTCGAAAGGTGGCAGCACGGCATACGAGTCTCCGGAGTGGATACCGGCTGGCTCAATGTGCTCCATAATTCCGCAGATATACACATCTTCTCCGTCGCAAATGGCATCGGCTTCGGCTTCAATGGCTTTATCCAGGAAGTGGTCTAACAGTACTTTGTTGCCCGGGTGGTCTTTCAGCAGGTCGATTACGTGGGCTTCGAGCTCTTTCTCGTTGATCACGATCTTCATGTTCTGGCCACCTAACACGTAGCTTGGGCGCACCAGCAGCGGGAATTTCAGATCTTTACTCAGTTCCAGCGCTTCTTCAGCCGTCTCGATAACCGCGAATGGCGGATACGGAATATTCAGATCACGTAATAAAGATGAGAACGAACCACGGTCTTCGGCAAGGTCAAGGGCTTTGTAGCTGGTACCCAACACTTTTATACCGTAGCGATCCAGTTTCTCGGCCAGCTTTAGAGCGGTTTGTCCACCCAACTGCACTATAACGCCTTCCGGTTTTTCGTGCAGGATGATATCGTAAATATGCTCCCAGAAAACGGGCTCAAAGTATAGTTTATCAGCAATATCGAAGTCTGTACTTACCGTTTCAGGGTTGCAGTTGATCATAATGGTTTCGTAGCCACACTCTTTGGCAGCCAATACGCCATGCACGCAACTATAGTCGAACTCAATGCCCTGCCCGATGCGGTTTGGTCCTGAACCAAGCACGACCACTTTCTTTCTGTCAGAAGAGATGCTTTCGTTCTCACCATCAAAAGTGCTATAATAGTAAGGTGTTTTGGCTTCGAACTCGGCAGCGCAGGTATCCACCATTTTGTACACACGCTTTATACCTATCTCGGTGCGAAGGGCATGTACCTCACTTTCCTTGCAACGCAGCAGGTGCGCAATCTGGCGGTCGGCGTAGCCTTTTACTTTGGCTTCACGCAGCAGGTCAGACGGAATGTTGGTCAGGTTATACTTTTCTATTTCCTTCTCCATCATGTCCAGTTCTTCTATCTGGGCCAGGAACCATGGATCAATTTTCGTGATCTTCTGGATGGTGCTGGTAGGGATACCGATGCGCATGGCATCTTTTATACTGAACAGGCGGTTCCAGCTGGCATTTGTAAGGCTATCGATCAGGTAGTTATAGTCGGTCTTCTCTTTACCGTCGGCGCCAATACCATTACGCTTAATTTCCAAACTCTGGCAAGCCTTCTGCAGCGCTTCCTGGAACGTACGGCCAATACCCATCACTTCACCCACCGATTTCATCTGCAGGCCAAGCTTACGGTCGGCACCCGGAAATTTATCGAAGTTCCAGCGTGGTATCTTAACTATAACATAATCCAGGGCAGGCTCGAAGTAAGCAGATGTCGTTTTTGTGATGGCGTTCTTCAGCTCATCAAGGTTATAACCAATAGCGAGTTTAGCAGCTATTTTAGCGATCGGGTAACCGGTAGCTTTAGATGCCAGCGCCGATGAACGCGACACACGCGGGTTGATCTCGATAGCGATGATGGTATCATCCTCCGGGTTAACGGAGAACTGTACGTTACAACCGCCTGCAAACTGCCCGATGCCATTCATCATTTTAATGGCCAGGTCGCGCATTTGTTGGTACACGGTGTCTGGCAGTGTCATGGCTGGCGCTACGGTTATCGAGTCGCCGGTATGTATGCCCATCGGGTCGAAGTTCTCGATAGAGCAGATGATGATGATGTTGCCAATATTATCGCGGAGCAGTTCCAGTTCGTACTCTTTCCAGCCTAAGATGCTTTGCTCTACAAGCACCTCGTGGGTTGGCGATGAGTGCAGACCGCGTGTTAAGGCGGCATCAAACTCTTCGGGTGTATTCACGAATCCGCCACCAAAACCGCCCAGCGTAAACGACGGACGAATTACAAGCGGGAAACCGATCTCCTGGGCAATTTCTTTACCTTCCAGGAATGATGTGGCTGTTTCGCCTTTACAAACATTCACCCCAAGCTCCAGCATTTTAAGTCGGAACTGCTCGCGGTCTTCTGTGGTCTCAATGGCTTTGATATCCACACCAATAATGCGGACACCATATTTTTTCCAGATACCGGCTTTTTCGCAGTCGATGGCCAGGTTAAGGGCAGTTTGACCACCCATAGTTGGTAGCACGGCATCAATTTTATGCTTCTCCAGTATCTCGATGATGTATTTTTTCTCCAGCGGCTTCAGGTACACGTTGTCGGCCGTAACCGGGTCCGTCATGATAGTGGCCGGGTTGGAGTTGATGAGCGTAACTTCTATCCCTTCTTCTCTGAGAGAGCGGGCGGCCTGGGAGCCTGAATAATCGAATTCGCAAGCTTGTCCGATAACGATAGGTCCGGAACCGATGATGAGAACTGATTTAATACTGGTGTCTTTTGGCATAGTACGAGCTGTATGGTAGGTATAAATTGCCCAAAGTTAAGGCAAATTGTTGGGGCAGGCAAAAGGAATCCGGTTAAACGCAAATTTAATTTCAGATTGTTGGGTTGTAACTGCATGAACTATAGCTTGTAGTTCATGCAAATCAGTCGCCTTCTTCAAGAATAAAAAGCTCGTTTACGGTTACACCGAACAAGGCCGACATTTTAAGCGCAAGCAGTGTAGATGGCAGATATTTATTCTTTTCGATAGCATTTATAGTCTGGCGGGTAACACCAAGCGTTTCGGCAAGCTGTTCCTGGGTCAGGTCTTTTTTAGCCCGCTCTACTTTTATGTTATTCTTCATCAGTTTCCAGGGCCTTGCGCGTGCGGTACAGGTTATACTTAAAAGATGCGTAGGTATAGATCAGAAGTAAAAACAGCGCCCCGAGCATACCACCGGCATCTGGCATTCCAAGACTCCTGCCTCTCACAGAATCAACTATAATGCTAAAGACCGGCAAAAACAGCAGCGCTATGACCAGAAAAAATACACCGCTCACAAAAGCTTTGTACCTCAGGCTCTGCACCATTTCGTCTTCCTGCTTCTCCTCCGAAAAAACCAGTAGAGCCATACCGATTATGATCGGATAATAAACCAGCGTGTCATTCCACTCATCAAAAAAAGACCTGGAATCTGTGATCAAGCCGGTGCTTTTAAACAGGTAAACGATAGCCGCAACTATAGGTAATCCTAAGATCAGGATCCAGAAGCCGTACTTTTTATAAGTATAAGGCAGCAGCTGTAACTGGAATGTGGTTTCATTTATCATAAAACATAAGATTTATATGTACAAATCAATTTACCAAATGTAAAAAATAGTATACATAAAGTAAATACTTATTTCCATTTAATATTGTTTTCTAAACCTCAACTATAGATCAATTGGTAAATAAATATTTATAACAGCATAAACCCTGTACTGCTTTTGCGTAACTATAAGTGTACTAAACTATAGCACTATGGAAACTCCAAAAGAAGACGATATCATAACAAACGCTGACGAAGGCAAACGCCTGCCCGATGAGAACCCGGAACCACTGAAAGGTGTGAAGAAAGACGAACTGGAAATTAAAACCCCAAAATCGGAAGACATACTGGATGCGGAGCCGGAAGGCAAGGAAGTGGGTGGAAATGTAGCCGCTAAAAACGAAAAAGATACCCGCGAACTGGACGGCAGTAACGCTAACAATCTGCGTACTAAGTAAATTTTACCTGTGTAACTATAGTGGCCCTATGCCTAGCTAACGCTGGTACAGGGCCACTTTTATATTGGGCTTATAGTTAGAAAGCTATAAATCTGAGCATCAACAGTTAAGTATATATTAATTTTTGCAAAACGTTTTCAAAACCAATTAATTATGATTAATATTATACAGTCTAACACACAAAAGCATGGTATATTTCCATACAGATTACCTGCAGGTTGAGCATCATGAAAAGAACAATGTTTTAATTACCCAATGGTATAGTGGCTGCAGCAGCTTACAATACCGGCAGGCATTGATTAACATTGTCCGGATTGCGCGTGAGCTGCAAATAGAATATGCAGTGTTGGACAAGCGCCTGCTTCAGCCTGTTACGGAAGAAGATCTGCACTGGACCTGCACCATATTTGCAAAAGCTTACGCCAAACTGCCGCTTAAAAAGATGGCTGTTATCCACTCCTTTCACCCTGAAACCGAGCAACAGCAGCAAAAACTTTACAAACAGCTGGAAGACTACATCGAGACCCGCTCCTTCAGCGACCTGACCTCTGCTTACGACTGGCTAACATTAGTGCCTCCGGTTAAAAGTTATTCTTAATTCCTGTCAGCAAATAAGCTTATAGTTGATATTTCTCTCTGACCTGCCCCGCCCTCCAGGTGGTGGTTATCTACTATAAATTGCTATCTTGGTCCTTACATTTTATTTCCAAAACTCTGATGAAGGGATTAATTGTATGGCTGGCCTGTTTAGTAAGTGCCACACCGGCCTTTGCCGTTAATGCAGATACTGTAAAACTAAAGCAGCATTTGCTAGCCATTACCGGTACAACACAACCCCGCAACCATCAGCACACCGACGCACTTAACCAGGTAGCAGCCTATATCCGTCATGAGTTTGAACAGTTGAACGGACAGGTACAGGAGCAGGTATATACTGTGGACGGCAAGGAATACCGAAACGTTGTACTATCAGTGGGCCCTGCAGATGCGCCAAGGTTGGTGGTAGGAGCACATTATGATGTGTGTGAAGACCAGCCCGGCGCAGACGATAATGCCAGCGGTGTTGCCGGCCTGCTGGAACTTGCCAGGTTACTCGATAAACACACCTTGCCTTTCCGGATAGATTTTGTTGCTTATACATTAGAGGAGCCTCCGTATTTTCGGACTGAGCACATGGGCAGCTACGTGCATGCAAACTCGCTTTATGAGCAACAAGCCGATGTAATGGGTATGATCTCCCTGGAAATGATCGGTTACTTTAAAGATGAAAAAGGCTCGCAACGTTACCCTGTAGCCCCTCTGAAACTGTTTTATGGCAGCCGCGGCAACTATATTGCCATCGTGCAGCGCTTTGGCAATGGCAGTTTCGGGCGAAGTTTGTTGCGCAACTATAAAAAGGCGGCTAAGCTACCTGTAAAATCATTGCGGGCACCTGCCTTTTTAACCGGCGTAGACTTTTCCGATCATCTGAACTACTGGCGTTTCGGATTCGATGCGCTCATGATCACAGATACTTCTTTCTACCGGAACAGCAATTACCACCAACCTACCGACACCATTTATACCCTGGATTTTAAGCGCATGGGCGAGGTGGTAGATGCCGTTTATACATCCATTCTGAACTTACCATAATATGCTTTATATTTTCCTGAAACTGCTTTACAAAGGCGGACTCTGGTTCTTTTTCCGGAAACTGGAAGTGCGCCATGCACACCTGGTGCCCGACAACGGCCCTTTGCTGGTAGTTTCCAACCACCCGAACACGTTTATGGACCCGATAGTGATAGCTGCACAGCTAAAACAGCCGGTATTTTTTATAGCCAAGAGCACTGTGTTTGGCTCTACGTTTCAGAACTGGATGCTGCGCCAGATGCACCTGATAGCAATACACCGTAAAGAAGATAACCCTAACGCAACTATAAGTAACGACGAAGCTTTTGCCGCCAGCTTTAAGGCTCTCGATCAACGGAAAACACTGCTTATTTTTCCGGAGGGCAACAGCTTTAACCAGCGCCGCCTGCGCAAACTAAAAACCGGCACAGCCCGCATTGCCCTGGGGGCTGCTGCAACTACGGCTCAGGAAGTGAAGATACTACCAGTCGGGTTAAATTACTCTGCCCCTACCCGCTTCCGGAGCGATGTGTTTGTAAATGTTGGCAAACCTATTTCCGTTTCGGATTACCTGAACGCTTATCACCTGGACGGACCGGCTGCAGTGCTTGCCCTCACCGAAGAGATACGCACACGCCTGGAAAAGCTGATCATCCATACTCCCACAGACGAAGAAGACGAACTGGCCAGGCAGGTGGAAGCTATTTACCGGGACCGGCTTGCGCCAACCGTACCAGTCGGCGCCTTGCCCCACGAGCAGGATTTTATAGTTACCAAAGGCATCATTAAAAGCATAGCCCATTTTAGCCAGGCAGAACCCAACCGGATAGCAACTATAAAACAGGAACTGAACAACTACACCAAACAACTGCAACGCCTGGGTATACAGGACCCGGTATTAAGCAAAGAAAGCCACGATGTGATGAAGCAAAGTATCATCGGGTTGCTGTACATCGTTGTCGGGTTTCCGCTTTACCTTTTTGGCCTGGTGCACAACTATATTCCGTACATTGTTCCGTCTAAAGTGGCCCATACTGTTACCAAAGAGGAAGAATGGATTGCCCCTATCATGCTGACTGCTGGTATTTTTACTTTCCCGATATGTTATGGGCTTGAACTATGGCTGGCGCACGGATGGCTGAACATAGATGGACTTGAGCTGCTACTCTATTTCCTGAGCCTGCCATTAAGCGGATTTTTTACATTGCATTACTGGAACACGCTGCAGCATACTCAAAGCCATTGGCTGCTTTTACGCCTGTTCTATAGCCGGCAAAATATTGTAGAAAAGCTTCGGAGCCAGCGCCAGCATATCATCAACTTACTCGAAAAAGCGCAGCAGGATTACCTTCAGAAGGTGAGCTAACTATAGTTGATGAAAGGTTTATAGTATACTCTTGCCCGAAACCTGCGTAAAACCTGAGACGATCTGCCCTTTGGCGGAACTATAAACTGATACAACTATGAAAAAGATAACGATGAATTTACTGGCTGTTGGCGTATTGGCTACCGGCCTGCTGGCTAGCTGCTCTTCCGAAACCACCACCGGCGTAGACGCAGGTAATACCAACACCGAAGATACCCAGACCAACATGAACGGCGAAATGACCGACACCACAACTATAGACACCAATCCGGATACCAGTTACCAGAACCCGCCAACAGACGAGAGTGCTGGCAACGAAGATCAGTAATAAAATAAACTATAAACCCCGGCACCACATAAGGCACCGGGGTTTATAGTTTTCATGTCTTTCTTATTTTGTTGCTTTTACAATAGCGCGTGCTGCCAGTGCGGCAACTATACCGCCCATCAGGTACAGGCCAACAGCCATCGCTTTGGTTTCGGTGGTGCGCTCGCTTGGTGCTTCGCCTAAGCCCAGCGGACCTGGTAAGGTAATGGCGCCAATACCAGCCATAGCTCCCAGAAACGTGCCGCGCAACAAAGCATTTTTATCGGCACCTGCCAGACTATAGTATAATCCATTCGAGATCACATCTCCCACCAGGGCCCAGTCGTGCAGGGTATCATCGTCGGGCGGAGTGGCTCCGGCTTTCTCCATTAGTTTGGCAATGGCACGCATCCCCAGTATGTCCATGCGCGGGGCTTCGGGCACAACTCTTCTTAAACTTTCGTGGGTCAGGGTTACGATACAGGCACCTGCCAGGCCGCCTGCTAATGCTTCCAGTATTTTCATAGCTTATTTTGTTTGTAGATTGTTGTATACGGTTTTATAGTTCAGTGGCTGCTTAATCAACTTTAATGACATCAGCAGTGACGCCGTGCTCGCCAACTTTACGGGCATCCCGGGGGCTATCAAAAACCACCATCAGGTTGTGCTCATCATATACGGCCAGTCCTTCTGCTTTGTCTTTCCCGGTTTCTGCCCCGTGGCCGTGCGGCACTTCACATAACCGTTCCAGGTCTGCGGTGTGCACCATCGTTTCGCCGGTAACATGTATGGCGTTTCGCCAGCGGTACACAGCAATCACACCATCCAAATCCATAGTTGGGCCAGCCAAAATGTACATATCGTTGCCCATAATGCGGAGCTCGCGTATGCCTTTGCCTTTCAGGTGCAGGAAATGTTTTTTATAAGGTCTGTCCGGTTTTATTTGTTTAAGCCTCAGCAGTCCTTCTCCGTCATCTTCCAGTTCCACCTCCAGTATTATGGCCCAGCCACGCAGCACCGGCCCCCGCAGCCCCAAATACAGTTTGTTGCCGCTGGTAGCAAGTCCTTCTATATCAATGCCGTTGTCTTTGCCGGGTATATGCATAAAAGGCCCGATGTGTTCGTCGTTGCGTAGTGTCTCAAGAAGCACGTTGCTGTTGTGGCTCCCTTTTAGTTGGGCGGCACGCAAAGTCCTGCCCGGGTTGTTAGGGTCGGGGCATTCTTTGCAGATGGTGTAGTCTCCGGATTTCTTGTCTTTATAAACAGGCACACGGGCGATCAGGTAACGGTTTGGGTCTGTTACTACCTGTGCCAGCCGGTGCATCTGTTTGGCGACGCTCTGGTGCTTGCGGGGCTTTTTGCGCTTTAAACTATGCGAGCCTATCAGCCACAGGTAGTTGTTTTCCATGCCCATCCCTTCAATGTCTATTTCACTGTTGGAGCCGTCGGGGAGCTGCAGGTAGTCGCTAAGGCAAAAAGATCTGTGGTTCCCGAATGAGCCATCCTGTTGCCTGGTTAGCCGTTCTATAGTTGTGCGCTCGTCGCAGCTTAGCCATAGGTTGTCGCCGGTATGCAGCACTGTAGATAGGCCATCGCGTACATGTTTCTCTTCCTTGTTAAGGCTTAACTCAGGGTCGAAGTGGAGGGTTACTTGTTTTGCCATGCGGCGTTGGTTTATAGTTTGTTAGTTGAGGTAGAGTTTACGCACCAGCTTTATTTTAGTAGCCGGCAACTATAAAAATCAGAAATTATAGTTAGCGGCACAACTATAAAACAGAAAGCCCGATGCAATGGCACCGGGCTTTCTGAGTGGTAAACTATAGTTTCGGCTATGATGATGATTTGCCGAACTTATTGCTTCTTGTTGTGTTCAGTTTATTCTTATTCTTCGCAGTTTTGTTACGGTTCATGGCTAACCAACCTGCACCTAAAGCAAGCAGTGAGCCACCTACTACTTTCTGGGTAGTGCTCAGGCTATTTACTTTGTTCATGGCAGTTGTACCATACTCCTGTAACTTGCTGGTTACTGTATTCATATCCATACCACCTATTTTAGATGATGAAGATCCTGAGTTAGAGTTTGTGTTAGTGCTTGAACCAGAACGTGAGCTTTGCTGATTGCCTATGCTTGAACCAGTAGTACTTGACGAAGTAGGCTGGCTGCTCTGCGAACGGCTGCTGCTTTGCGAAGACTGGCTTGCATTAGGCTGGTTGCTCTGTGACGACTGGTTAGAAAATTGATTGCTCTGCGAGCTATTCTGCTTGTTTTCCATGGTTTTATTGTTTTTAGTTACTGTTGTTTAAACCGAAAATCCGGAAACTCAACTACCTCTTTTCATTGCCTGTTCCGGATATGTCAGACTTATTTTATCGGTTTTCAGAGCATATAGTTACATCAATTGCGTTATTTCGTTTTATACACAATTACATCTGTCTATAATTACAGACTGTTTTGCGCTACCGGTTTGTGTGCTTTCATCCTTTCCAGCGCTTCTTTGGCCTTTTCCTGTTCTTTCTGCTGTTCCCGGTCCTTGGCAGGCTTCATGTTTTTATAAAAATTAATTATGTCCTGCTGCAATTGGGGTGTCAGGTATTTAAACTTCTTGCTGTCCAGTTTCTCAAGTAGCGTGGTATAGGTCTCATCGGTTAAGGCATAGGTGCCCGGTTCTGTTTTCTTACCGGTATCAAGCTGCATGTTTGCCATATCCGATCTATTGCTGCGTAGTTGCTGTAGCATACCTGCATATTTGGTTACAGTGGTGTTAAAGCTTTTATAGAACAGCTGCTCTGCTTCGGGGGTAGGCATGGTAAAACCCAGCGACCTGAGCGGCCCCACTTTTGGCAGGATCTTAATGACCCAGGCCATTACACGTGTAAAGAAGCCCGGTCTTTCGTAGGTTTTGCCCCATTTGCTGTTATATTTTGCGCGGCTCATGCGGTAAACAAAATCGCGGCGGGTTGCTCCGGGTTTTGCTTGCTTTATATCGCTTTGTTTTGCTTTCCAGGCGGCCTGGGTAAGGTCGGGCATCAGGTTTTTTATAGTATAACGATAGGTGCCAACTGCCAACGGAACATTTACAAACACATCGCCGAGCTCTAAGCCATAGGTTTTAACAAATGCTCGCTCCAACGGTTCCTGCGCCACTTCAAACCCAATAAACTGCTGATACGACTCGGGTGCATAGTTGCCGCGTGCTACCTGCAGTACATCAAACCCAAACTCAGTTTTTACATGCGATACCGGGTGATCTGCAAAGGTAACGGTGCTGCCAAATTCCTGCTTTAACTCTGGGTAAACCAGCGGCACGGCTCTGTTGGTACCCAGCGAGTGACCATAAATATCGGCGTTATAGTGGGCTAAGGTGCCTAGGGCAAAGGCATATTCGTTTACGTTTCGGGCTTCGGAGAGAAGGTTCATTACAAAATCGCCGCTACGCACATAATGCAGCAGGTCGGTAAAAAATTTACTGCCAAACGGGAAATAGCCCATATCCTGCAAAATGGCGCCGCCATAGGCATAGGCATGTGCTTTTTTAAGTTCTTCTTCTGTGGTGCTGGGGTAGCGTTTCTGCAGGAGCGGTTTCAGGTCTTTTTCCCAGGCAGCATCAATAATAGCCTGGTGCGATAGCACACCATACGCCGAAGCCGCAGGCATAGCAGCCAACCAGAAAAGAAGTATAAGGGCAAGGCAGTAGAAACTGCGTAAGGGTCTCGTTTGCATGATTTTGCATACGAATACACGTTTAAAAAGTATAGCTATAAAGTTATAGTACTATACTTCTCTTCTTTTCTTCCTATGCAGCATCACCTCGACTAAGCTTACGCCAACCAGTGTCCACAGAAGCCCTAATATAAAGCCTGCTAATACATCGGATAAGAAATGTACTCCCAGGTAAATTCTGCTGAACCCAACCAGTATGATCAGGATAGCAGCGAGCCAGGCTATAAGCTTACGATACGGCTTTTTCTGGTTGTGCCTGTAAATAAAGTAGGCCAGCAAGGCAAAAAGTGCCATGGCTGTAGTTGCATGTCCGCTCGGGAAAGAAAAGTGCTCGACCTGGTAATAGGCTACTTCTGCGGGGCGGGCGCGACTGATAAACGTTTTAGCGAACCTTACCGAGAGGCCAACACCACCCATAGCCAGCCAGAAAGCAATTATAGCCCAGTAGCGTTTCCGGTACAACAGTATAATTGTTGCTATACCACCAATAATAAAAACGGCCTCCCGTTCGCCCAGCAGGGTCAGGTTAAAAAATATGAGGCTCAGTGTTTCGGAGCGCATACTATACAACAGGTTTGTAAATTCCTGGTCTGCTACTACTACCCATTCGGCATCTATCACGCTTTCGGCCAGCTCTGACAGCAGCATGGCATTTACTACCCCTACTACCAGCAGCAAAGTAAGCGGCAAACCCATAAACAAGTCGGTATCAAACCTGTCGCTGATAAAACCTGATACGGTAGGGTGTTGCCGGCTGAACCGATGTACGGCAGGGATACCAGTAAACCAGTTCCTGAATTCGGTGATATAGTATGTGAGCAGGTCCTTCATAAATATAGCGTTGAGCAGGTATACGAAGCGGACCTTTTTTGTTTATACTTCCGGGCATCAAAAATCCGGCAAAAGCACAACTATAGACTTCTATATAAAGTACAGTACTATATGAAGGGCTTGGATGGCATGGTAGATAAGGCCTTACTTGTAGTTGGGTTGTTGTTGCTCCTGGTTTTTATAGGTAGTTTTCCTTTAATGCCAGAGCAGGGCCAGGCGCACTATGCTAATTATACTTCCTCCGAAACATCTTCTTCCTCAGCATCAAGCTGGAGCTATTTACGCCCATCAAAAGCACTTACACCGCAAGAGGTAGTTCAGATTCAGCTGAAAGCATTGCAACAGAACGATGGCAGCGACAGTGGCATTATCACAGTTTTTAACTTTTCTTCCCCGGTAAGTAAAATAAGTATGGGCCCGATAGAGCATTTCAGGGTACTGGTGCGTGACCCGGTTTACAAGCCAATGCTCAACTTTAAATCCTCCAAAAAAGGCAATATGGTGATAACCGGCAAATCGGCTTACCAGTTGGTGGTACTTACTACTGAAAACAACGAGAAAGCGGCTTACCTGTTTATGCTGGCCCGCCAGACCAAAGGCTACTATAAAGGCTGCTGGCTAACCGTTGGTGTTGTGCGCCTGGAAGACAACAGGCCAACCTACAGTGCCTGAACTATAGTTTAAACTATAACATTATCTCCATTTTAATATCAGCACGCTCGTAAATGCTGGGTGGCATAGGTACTTCAGTAAAACCCAGTCGTTTGTAAAGGTTAAGGGCTGTTTCTAATCTCCGGTTAGATACCAGGTATACTTTTGCAGCACCGGCTTCGCGGGCTTTTTGAATGGCCGCTTCACCCAGTAGCTTTCCGATCTTCCGGCCCTGTGCTTTTGGTGATACTGCCATTTTTGCCAACTCAAACACACCATTTCCATCATTTATCAGGGCGCAGGTTCCTACAATTTCCTGATTATACTCCGCCATCAGAATATAACCGCCTTTATTCAGAATGTAGCCTTGCGGGTCGCCCAGCGACTTATGGTCGGCATCTTCCATTACAAAGTAACGTGTTATCCATTCTTCGTTCAGTTCCCTGAATTTGGCGGCGTGCTGTGGCTTAAAATCAAGTATAGTTACCGCTGTGGTTGGTAGGGTATGCATAAAGTGAATTTCTAAACTATAGTTGCAAAGGTACGCACTCAGGTTATTACCTAAAACAAAAAGGTCCTTCTCTCATTAGAAAAGGACCTTTCAGAACTGGAAATGAATAAATTAATCTTCTGCTATAAGCTGGCCTCTTAATTCGCCATTAGAATAGGTAGTACTATGGATGTTGATATACCAAAGGCCAGCTTTAAGATCGGCTTCCTGTGCTGCGGTAAGCGGATCAGTTTCAGCAGTTACCGAACCAACATAATCGCCGTCACCATGATCAATTGTGATCACAGGCGGAGCGCTTTCATCAGGACCTGCAGGCCCGTGGAAGTGCATAGCAACTGTTTCGTCTTCCGCGTTGCCGAGCGTCCAGGTTACAGTGTAGCTTAAGATATTTGTATCATCATCGTACTCAGCATCTAATGAGCCAGAGCCGGTTGTTTCTACAGGGGTTGGTCGTTCGTTGGCACCAAGCAGTTCTATATCAACAAATTCCAGGTCAGGCTCTTCTACAGGTGGCGGGATTACGTCGTCGTCATCGTCGTCGCAGGCGGCGGTTAAGGCAAGCAGCGGTATACATATCGCTAGCATGCGTAAGATTGAAATTGCAGACTTCTTCATAGCTTTCTGATTAATGTAATGTAATATATAATGTACTATGCCACATATAGTTTGTTTTAAATAATCGGCACTTTCCCGTAAGCTATAATACTTAGCAGTGTAGAGGCTATAAACTTTATGGCAAGCAACTATACTATAAGTAAACCACTTACATTAGTATATTTCTTAAAACAGGGATGTAACAGGCACGAGCAGATACAGACCGCGTTCATATAGCAGCGCTATAATGACTCCGGAATATGATACACAGCTATATCAGCCTGTAGTTACTCCACTATCAGATTGCCTCTTAGTACTCCGTCGGGGTATGTTGTGCTGTGAATATTGATATACCATAAGCCGGCTTTCAAATCGGCTTCCTGTTGTGCTGTAAGCGGATCGGTCGCGTCAGAAAAAGTGCCTATGGTTGTATTGTCAAAACCTTCGATGGGCATAACTATAGCTGCATTTTCGGTCGGGTCTGCCGGCCCATGAAAGTGCATGCCAGTTGCCGCATCATTAAACCGGACCAGGTTCCAGACTATAGTATAGGTTAATATGTTGGTCGCATCATTATATGTACCGTTAAAGGTTCCGAACCCTGAAAACTCCAGTTCCTCATCGCTAAAGGCTGGTACCTGGTTTGCGGCACTTAACTCAATGTTAGTAAACTCTAAACTTTTATTTACTCCAGGAGGATCCTCATCTTCATCGCAGGCAGTGGTAAAAGCAAACAGCGACGCACATATAGCCAGAATACGTAAATCCGGAAGTACATTTATTTTCATAGTACTCTAATAAATAACCTTTTATATAGTTTACTTGGCATTACAGGTATAGTTGCTAATAACATCTTTTATTATGTAAGCAGCTATAGTTAGCTATGAAGACTGGCTATTTTACCTGTAAAAGTAACAGGTCGCATTTCATTAACATTTTAGCAGGAGCATATCAGAATAGCATAGGTAGCAGCCATGGCATTGGAAAGTTGCGTAACTATAGCTATGGCAACTATAAATTATAGCCTGAGGCCAACTATAGCAATGGCTGCTTTGCCGGAGCCTGCACTTTTTCATCCGCTTAAGCACCACCTGGGCTACATTAAGGAGTTTATAAGGGAACAGTACACGTTACCAGCCCCGGATATCAGAACAGCTTTACAAACTATAGGCACCTCGCAACTCGACTTCTATATTGGCCGCCTTACACCATTACAGATCACCAGTGAAGTATTGGAGTACCTGCAACAAAACAGCCTGCTACAACCCGATGCATACCATAGTTACCTGGCTGCAAAAGGCAGCCATTACCGCACTATAACACTCTCTGATGCTTCGGGATGGGTATTGCGCTGGGGCGTAGTAGCCGGCAGATATGTACACCTGCACCCGGCCCGGTATGCGGCACAAACTATACGGGTAAAAGCCACCTCACTAAAAACGGCCATTGCCGCAACTATAGCTGCCCGCAAAACAAATACACCAACTATAGACATGGAGCTGGTGAATTATACCCGAACTGCCTGGTTAGGTCTGCCGCCACTATCAGTTTTGCACCCAACCGAAGGAGCCGGAAAATTGCTGGAACTTTTAGCCAGACCCTGAAAACAAAAACGCCACACTACAGGTGCGGCGTTTTTAGTAAAACTAAAGCTTCTTTGTTATTTATTTACTCTTCTCCTGCAAAGCAGAAAGCGTTACAGTGCGGTTACCTAGTTTGGTATATTTAAAATCGGTGCTGCCTTTAAAGGTGGCTCCTTTTAGGTTTACCGCTTCCGAGAATTTGGTGTATTTAAAGTCGGCGTTGCCATTAAAAGTTGTTTGCTCCATATCAGCTCCCTTCTGAAACTTTGCATACTTAAAGTTGGCTTCTTCGTGAAACCGGGCACCTTTAAAGCCTGCCGCAACCGGGAAAGTCACATATTTAAAGTTGGCGTCATCTTCAAACTCTACTTTACTGAAGTCCGCAGATCTTTTAAAATCAGTGTATTTAAATAAGGCTTCTTCTTTAAATCGGCTGCCTGCAAACGATACCTCGTCTTTAAACTCACTGTATTTAAAAGCTGCATCACCCTCAAAGGTGCAGTTCGTAAAGCGTACTTCTTTCTCAAAATTGGTATTAAACACCTCGTCTGTTGATTTAGCTATAGTTACCCCATTATCTGGGTTAAAGTAGCCAAGCACGTCGCCGTTAAAAGTGCAGTTCTCGAACATAACAGGTGCAGTAACCGTGCTGATGTACGCTTTGGTGCTGTTGTCGCTGCCTTTCTCTTTTCTAAGCTTTCGGTTGTTCAGTTTGGTCATATCCAGGTCACCGGTGATCTCTACATTTTTATAGCTCACGGCTTCGCCACGGTTTATTTTAGCAATGATCTCGGATGCATCTACTTTGGTTTGCGCTATAGTTAGCAACGGAAACATCAGTAACACCAGTAGCAGTTGTACCTGTTTTTTCATAGTTCTAAGGTTTAAGGAGTTTTTCTTTCTGAGTTTGACTAATAGATGAAGCAACTATAGGAAAGGTTGCCTGGGTGTTAAAAGATTTTTTTTGCACAGGGCTTTAGATGATGCCGTAAACCTATAGTTTGGTTTTGCTATATTTACTGTATACACTTTAAACAAACTTATATTTCATGAAAAAACTTTACTCCCTTCTCTTACTTCTACTTTTTATTTCTACTGTTTCTTACGCCCAGGCACCAACAGATTCTATCAAGACTTATGTAGTTCAGGCGCTGGACATTATGAAACAACACTCCATTAACAAGCAAAAAGTAGACTGGGAGAAACTATATGCATCAACATTAGAAGCCACTAAGGATGCTCAAACTATAAGAGAGACATATCCCGCTTTAAATAATGCTTTAGAAGAGTTGGGAGATCGCCATAGCAGATTTTTCCCTAAAGAAGTATTTGATGCACATAACGTTGGCTATAAATCACTAGGCAGGAAGCTGCCGATGCCATCGGGCCACATGATCGACAAAAAGTATGCTTTTATACTTGTGCCTCCTTTTTATATGTTTGAGAAGGATGAGCAGTTGGCCTATGCGGATTCTCTGCAAACTATAATCCGGCAACTGGACACGCAAAATCCGAAAGGCTGGATAATTGATTTGCGCCTGAACGATGGTGGTAACATGCACCCGTTGCTGGCCGGGCTGGCTCCAATCCTGGGCGAAGGACAATTTATCGGCTGGCAGTCTGCTGATAATGTTATTACCTACGATACAGTACGAAATGGTATGGTTCGGGACGTAACCGGTGGAAAATACTTTTTGGCAACACCTTATACCATCAAAAATACGAAAGCGCCTGTAAGTATACTTGTGAGCGATAAAACAGCAAGTTCAGCAGAAATGATAGCAGGTGCATTTATTGGTAAACCAAAAACAAAGCTGATCGGCACCTATACCGGGAGCCTTACAACGAGCAACGAACTTTATAAACTATCAGATGGGTCTTACCTTAACCTAACTGTATCAACTATGGTGGATAGAACAGGCAAAGTGTACGGCAAAGGTATAACACCTGACATTGAGTTGAACCTGACAAAGAACACAATCACCAACGGCTATCTGTACATCAGGGCTGCTATTAACCACATCGATAAGCCAAAAAAGAAATAAACTATAGTTACCTATAAAGCAAAAGCGCCACCCCGTAAAGAGTGGCGCTTTTAATTTATTTTTAAGCTGATCAGGTAAACCTGCTACATTATAGTTTAATGAATTTCGATTTCTGCATTTGGTTACCTACCTGCACATCTATAAAATACAGACCTGGTGCCAGGCTCGCTACATTTATAGTTTGCTCCTGCACGGTAGTACCTTTATACGTTACATAACTTAGCACCTGTTGCCCCAGCTGGTTGCGAACAATAACCCGCATCTCACCGGTAGGGTTAGCTGCAAATTCTAACACCAGGTCTTTGCCTGCCGGGTTTGGGCTCAGCTTTAAAACAGAAACAGGCAGGTTAATAGTATGCTGTAAACCTTTACTAACTGATACGCAGCCATTGACCGTCGTTTTCACATAGTACTGCCCTGTATTCTTAACAACCAGATTCTTGCCTACACCTTCAGCTACCGGTTCACCGTTAAAATACCACTGGTAACTATCTGCTGCCGGGGCAATCAGTGTGTCTGCGTTAGTAGTTATAATTACCTCTGCAGGCTGAATGGTAACCTCCACTTCCTGAACCGGGCTTTCGCAGCCATTTATAGTTTGGGTAGCATAATAAGTAGTTGTTACCGAAGCTACTGGGGTGTAGCTGTTTCCGGTGTGTAGTTTAAATTGCTTGGCCGCATCCTTATACCAGGTAATGTTTTCACCGGTCGCCACCAAAGGCATCAGTTCGTTGCCCTCGCATTGCACTGGCAGCGCTGTTATTTGTGGAGCTGATGGCAATTTGTAACGGTTAATTCTTACCTGCGCCCTGGATACTTTTTTGCATAACGTGACCGTCCATTCCAAAACTGTTTCACCGTAACCAATATTTTTTAGTTCAGATGTAGGGTTATCGGGATTAACAATGGTTGCCTGTCCGCTTATCAGTTTCCATTTGCCTAGACCTAAAACCGGCGCATTGGCCTGTAGTGTTACCTGGTCTGTTTCGCAGAGTGCTATAGTTGGGTTAGCCTGGGCTATAGTTGGTTCATCTTCAGCGCAATCAAAAACAACCATCGGCACAGTTGGTGCTAATACCGTATCGCCAATAATATTTATAACCTCATTTGTAGCAATAGGGCTGTTAAAGTCGAAGTAGTTATAAGCTGTGTTTCGGATTACAGTGCCTTTCGGATTGTCGGGGCGCTGCGCTATTTTGAATTTGATGTACCCATGGCTGCCCGGCTCATTTGTTTTATGATCTGGCAGGTTGATATCGTTAAATCGGAAAGTAACGACAGGCTTCCCTTCTCCCGAAACAGTGTAAGTAAAAGGATGAGAAGCTGACCCGACCCGTAACGTAGCAATATCCAGGTGATCGCTTATAGTATCTTTTACCACTATGTTGTAGGCTACATCGGTGCCTGTATTCTGGAAACGGATAAGATACTCCAGTTCATCTTCGGCTTTAATGTACCTTTTGCTGGTGATACCTCTCGGACTTACCTGCTTATCATTCGGGTCAAAGCTGTCTGTAATTTCAAGGCAGAAAATGTCTTCTTCTGCATCGGCATCATCCAGGTAAAAAGCATCGATAGGGATAGGAGCCGTGTTTGCAAGAATATTACCGGTAGGTATAGTGGACGGCTGTATGCTAACAGCAGGTCGACTATCTCCCGGGTGATGTGGTACCTGGTCGGCTTCGATCCGGTAAGTAGCTACATTGGCCGGCACTTCAAACAGAGCAGATGCTCCTTTCGCTAACTTCACCTTTCCTTTTTTAAGCAGTGTATAGTTGGCATACATCCTGTACGACGTGCTGTCTGGCATATCGCCTTCTCCGTTGTTAGTTATAGCGAAAGTCGCAACCTTTTCTTCGTTTATGTAATTGGCCATAACTGCAACACTGGCATAACTCCAAACTGGGTCTTGCTGTTCGCAGCTATTCTTAGGCGTGATAATGGCCTTTACACACTGGCTCAGCCCTCTTATCTCTTCTATACCACAAATGGTGGAGTCGCTTATAACAAAGCTTTTTCGTTCACCAGCCTTTAAGGTTCCAATATCAAAAATAAGTGCGGAATCGAGTCTGGCAGTCCAGGGTAAGTTGCTGCTGACCGGAACTACATACTTAGGGTACAATACTTTTATTTTAACATTATGGGCATCCAGGGTGCCTTCATTGGCATAGGTAACAGTTGTGTTGCTGCGCATGCAACGGCGGCGGCGGTCAGCTGCAATATCAACAGTAAGCTGGTAACAGTCGCGTATGGTGTAGCCGAAGTTAAGATCTTTAACCTGTTGTTGAGATGCATCTATGGCCAGAGGAGCGTTATCCCTGCAACTCGAAATTAACTGCGTTTTTGCAAGCGGGCCTATAAGTGGTGTAACCGTATAGTTGCCGGATGGCAGGTTAAACTTATAGTTGCCCTGCTCATCGGTTTTAACATACTGTGACCCCGGCTCTATTTTCAGTAATTTGTTGGCAAGTCCTGTTTCTCCTCCATCTACTACACAGTTTCCGTTATCATCATTATATACCTTCCCGCTAACTATAGTTACAGGCGCATTCGCAAGCGTGGTGTCTCTTAATTCCCCGAAAAAAATGTCTCTTTTGCCTTTACTGATCAGAAACTTATCGTTGTTCTGCAACTCCTGCTGAAACTCCCCAACTACAGCAAACTTCTGGTGTTGCGGTACTATATACACTCTTGCAAATCCTTTAAAGCCTCTGATATCCAGCAGTTCACCATCCAGGCTAACATCGAGCAGAAATGTATCATACTCTTGGTTCTCAGCAGTCTTTATATTATGGCTTCCGAATTTGCTAGTTAATTCAAAAGTGCCACCTAAATATAGTTTCTGATTTCCGTAGGATAACGTATTATTTAACCCTCTTCCGCAAGGTACGGTCCATACAGCTTTCCCCTTTGCGTCTAACTTTATAAGTGTCTGTGCTAAGGTTATATCAACTACAACCCCATCTATAGTTGCCGGGGCATCTCCTATGTAATTATCTACCGTAAAATAGATATTGTCATCATCGTCTAAAACAGCTGACCGGTTGAATTGGTGGATCGGATAGCTTTTGGCCCATAAAATGTTCCCGGCCGGGTCTCTTTTAACTATAAGCTTGTTCCCAACCCTTCCGTAGGTGTTTGGTGGGTTGTTGTTTTCAAATGTATCGTTTCCTATTGTTACGGTAGCCAAATGCAGCCCTATTGTCAGCAAATTCCCCTGCGAGTCGATAAGTAGCTCTGAAAACCGTATATCATTTCCTAGTGAAGTCTTAACCCATAAAGCTTTTCCATTAGGGTCAAATTTAGCTACATATTCCGTCATGCCAGCGCTGTTTTCGGGTGCAAGTGTGAAGGTAAAATCATCAATAGGGGAGCCGTCAAAACTACCTGTCATATACAAATTACCATCAGCGTCCAGGGCTAAGGCTACGGTGTAAAATCTGTCGCTATACCTATTGTGCGGATAAGTCTTTTCCCAAATTACTATGCCATTCTGGTCAATTTTCTGCAAAAAATAGTGCCCATAATCAACATTACCTGCCACGTAAACAAACCCTTCAGCATCTACAGTTAAAGCCGTTAATGGATTATGCATGGATCTTGGCGCTTCCTTCACCCAAACGCACTGGTTGTTTTTATCATACTTGGCAATAAACCCGTTCGTGATCTCTTTTTTGATCGTCCCAAAGTCTATAGTTTCAGGTTTGTAGTCGTTAAAGCTCTCCAGCTTATCAGGCATCCCGATGCTGCCCATCAGGTATCGGTTACCATGTTTATCATACATTACTTTGGTTACCGCGTCGTCGTAACTGCCACCTATAGACTGCAGGTTATCGTTAAACTGGGCTTGTGCAGCAATGGAAAAAAAGAGGAGGAATAAGGTAATAGATGTGAGTATAAGGTGCTTCATTTGGGTAGATATATGGGCGCAGCAGTAAATTACAAATTTAGATCAAATAAAGTATAACCTATATAGTAATTAACAGATCTATAAACTTGCACTTCAACTATTTCCAAACAAAAAACGCCACCCTTTGCAGAGTGGCGCTTGTGTTTTATAGTTGTGCTTGTTGATTAAATATGCAGCGCGCGGTTTTCAGTTGCTGCTAAACAGGCTTCTTTCATGGCTTCGGCATAGGTTGGATGCGCATGACTCATACGAGCCACATCTTCAGCAGATGCCCGGAACTCCATGGCCGTAACAGCTTCAGCAATAAGGTCAGCTATTCGCGGGCCGATCATGTGCACACCTAAAATCTCATCTGTTTCCTTATCAGCCAGCACCTTCACAAAACCATCTGTATCGCCGGAGGCCTTCGCACGGCCAGACGCTTTGAACGGGAACGAACCTGCTTTGTAAGCACGACCCTGCTCCTTCAGTTGCTCTTCGGTAAAGCCTACACCAGCCACTTCCGGCCAGGTATATACTACACCCGGTATCAGGTTATAGTTAATGTGTGGCTTCTGGCCAACTATAGTTTCCGCTACCAACACGCCTTCTTCTTCGGCTTTGTGTGCCAGCATCGCGCCACGCACTACGTCACCAATCGCGTAGATACCCGGCACGTTTGTTTCCAGGTGATCGTTCACAGCGATCATACCACGCTCACCCATCTGTACGCCAGCATTCTCCAAGCCAAGGCCTTCGGTATATGGCTTACGACCAACAGATACCAGCACATAGTCGCCTTCAAACGTTACAGCTTCACCTTTAGGATTCTCGGCAGTCACTTTTACAATTTCGCCTTCGTTGGTAGCGCCGGTTACTTTGTGGTTAAAGAAGAACTCAAAACCAAGTGTTTTCTTCAGCACCCGCTGCAGTTCTTTACCTAGCGCACGGTCCATAGTTGGGATAATAGCATCCATGTACTCGATTACCTGCACTTTAGCACCCAGGCGGGCATAAACCGAACCAAGTTCTAGGCCAATAACACCACCACCGATCACAATCAGGTTCTTAGGAATATCTGTAAGTGTTAAAGCTTCTGTAGATGTGATGATACGCTTTTTATCAACCGGCAGGAATGGCAGGGCAGTGGGCTTAGAACCCGTCGCGATGATGGTTTTATCCGTCTCTATCTGCTGCTCTTTTCCTTCTGCGTCTGTTATCTTTATCGTGTTTTTATTCACGAAAGAGCCCAGGCCATAGTAGGTATCGATCTTGTTCTTCTTCATCAGGAAAGCAATACCATCGTTGTTCGACTTCACCACTTCCCCCTTACGCTTGATCATCTGCTCCATGTTCACCTGCAGATCATTCAGCTCGATGCCGTGCGTCTTGAAATGGTGCGCTGCATTGTGGTAATGCTCTGATGAATCAAGTAGTGCTTTTGACGGGATACAGCCTACGTTAAGGCATGTACCACCCAGCACGTTATACTTTTCAATAATTGCCGTTTTAAGCCCCAGCTGTGCGCAACGTATAGCTGCTACATATCCACCAGGACCAGAACCGATTACTGTAACATCGTATTTCATTTTTCTATACTTTAAGGAGAGCAAGCTCTCGTTTTTGTATTTGATTTTCTGCATTTGTAAACCCACCCCTACCCCTCCGAGGAGGGGAATTTTCTGCAGTATCCAATTCCCCTCTTGGGAGGGGTAGGGGTGGGTTAATTTAACTTAGGCCAGAGGCCCCAGCTATAGTTCGTCACGAGCGAGGACGCTCGCGCCATCTATAACTATGATTACAATAAAAAGGAGGAGCAAACTTCTTCGCTTACCCCTCCTCTTCTATCTCAATAAATTAAACGCCCAACAGTAATCTCATCGGATCTTCTAACAGTTCTTTAACACGAACTAAGAAACTAACCGACTCACGGCCATCGATAATGCGGTGGTCGTAAGAAAGGGCTAAGTACATCATTGGGCGAATCTCTACTTGTCCGTTGATAGCTACAGGGCGCTGCACGATGTTGTGCATACCCAATATAGCTGACTGCGGCGCGTTGATGATCGGCGTAGACATCATAGAGCCAAACACACCACCGTTGGTGATGGTGAAGGTACCGCCAGTCATTTCCTCGATAGACAATTTACCATCGCGGGCCTTCTTTGCGAGACGCACAACTTCTTTCTCTATACCATCCAGCGTTAACTGCTCTGCGTTGCGGATAACCGGAACTACAAGACCTTTTGGCGAAGAAACTGCAATAGAAATATCACAAAAATCGTTAAAGATCATATCATTGCCATCGATCTGCGCATTTACGGCTGGCCACTCTTTCAGGGCGACAGTACAAGCTTTGGTAAAGAACGACATAAAGCCTAAACCAACTTCGTGTACCTCTTTAAACTTGTCTTTATACTTGGCGCGGATGTCCATGATCGGCTTCATATCAACCTCGTTGAAGGTTGTCAGCATAGCCGTTTCGTTTTTAACTGTTACCAGGCGGCGGGCAACAGTCTTACGCAGCGAGCTCATTTTTTCACGGCGCTGGTTTCTGTCGCCAGTGGTAGTAGCAGGTGTATCAGTAGTAGCTTCCTGTTTAGCAGCCGGAGCAGTAGTTGGCTGTGCAGCTGGTCTTGCCTGTGCGTTCTGCGCATCTTCTTTCGTGATGCGGCCATCGCGGCCAGAACCCTGCACATCAGAAGCGTTAATACCTCTTTCAGCTAAAATCTTTCCGGCAGCCGGTGACGGCGTACCAGAAGCATAGGTTTGTGCGCCCGACGGAGCAGAAGCAGCTTTCGCCACTTGTTGTGTTGCAGCTTCCTGCTTCGCATTTGCTTCAGCGTTTGCTACAGTGGTACCTGCGCCACCTGGCGTAATTCTGCAAAGCAATCCACCAATCTCAACTGTATCACCTTGTTGCGCCACGATCTGCAAAGTACCTGCAGCCTCTGCCGGTAACTCAAAAGTAGCTTTATCTGATTCAAGTTCCGCGATCACTTCGTCCATCTGCACAAAGTCGCCGTCTTTCTTCAGCCAGCTGGCTATAGTTACTTCTGAAATGGATTCGCCTACGGTTGGTACTTTCATCTCAACGGTCTCACCGGCAACGGTAGTAGTTGCAGCGGTTGGCTGAGCAGCAGGTTGGGCAGGAGCTGCGGCTTGCGCCGGAGCAGCCTCGGTTGCAGCAGGAGCTGATGGAGCAGTTGCAGCACCGTCCTGCTCTATTCTGCAGATCACGGCACCCACATTTACAGTGTCGCCTTCCTGTGCTACAATGCGTAAAATGCCTGCGGCTTCGGCTGGCAGTTCAAATGTGGCTTTGTCAGATTCCAGTTCCGCAATCACCTCATCCATCTGCACACGGTCACCGTCTTTTTTCAGCCACTGGGCTATAGTTACCTCGGTGATCGACTCACCTACAACAGGCACTTTAACTTCTAAGCTCATATTATTCTTCTAATTATGAATTACGATTTAAGAATTACGAATGAATAATGAGTAATGACTAATATCCTTTCACTAATCATTACCCATCAATAATTATTCATTAAACAGCAAAAGCGCGGGCGATCAGTTCCTGTTGCTCTTTAGCATGCACTTTCAGGTAACCGGTAGCCGGCGATGCACTTGCTTTACGGGCAATTACATCTTCGATGCTGTTGCGCATGATACGCAGGATATATGTCCAGCCGCCCATGTTCTCAGGCTCTTCCTGTACCCAATATACTTTAGCATTCTTATACTTGCTAAGTTCTGCTTCCAACTGCACTTTCGGGAACGGCGCCAATTGCTCCAAACGGATAATGGCTACATCCTTACGCTTATTTTTCTGTTGCTCTTCCAGCAGGTCGAAGTATACTTTACCAGAGCAAAGCAGTACTTTCTTAACCGACTTCGCAGCAGCATACACATCCCCGATCACTTCCTTGAAACCGCCTGATGTAAAATCCTCTACCGGGGAAACTACAGCCGGATGGCGGAGTAACGATTTAGGCGACATGTTGATAGCAGGCTTGCGGAAAGGCAGAGCCAGCTGGCGACGCATAAAGTGGAACAGGTTAGCAGGCGTTGTAATATACGTTACAAACATGTTATTCTCGGCAGCCAGCTGCAGGAATCGTTCAGGACGTGCGTTTGAGTGTTCAGGGCCCTGGCCTTCGTAACCGTGCGGTAACAGCATTACCAGTCCGTTCATACGCTGCCACTTAGACTCTGTAGAAGAGATGAACTGGTCGATCATTACCTGGGCACCGTTGGCAAAGTCACCAAACTGGGCTTCCCAGATCACCAGTGCATTCGGGTTAGCCATGGCATATCCAAATTCAAAACCAAGCACGCCGTACTCAGAAAGCAGGGAGTTATAGATCTCAAAAGAGCCTTGGCCCTCTTTCATATAGTTCAGGCTGTTGTAAGGTGCACTGGTTACGGCATCGTGTAACATAGCATGGCGATGCGAGAACGTACCACGTTGTACATCCTGCCCTGAGAAACGTACGATCTTACCATCCAGCAATACCGATCCATAGGCCAGCAACTCAGCAGCAGCCCAGTTTAGTTGCTTACTCTCAAAGAACATTTCTTTACGTTCTTTCAGAAGCTTCTCGATCTGTTTCAGCGGTTTAAAACCCTGTGGCAAGGTAGTAAGGGCTCGGCCTACCGTTTCAACTGCATCCGGGGAAATACCTGTTTCCGGTGACTGGTTAAAGTCTTCCGGAGTCGAACGGCGTAAGCTCTGCCATTCTTTTTCCATTTGCTGGTAATTATATGGCAATGGCTTCTGCTTCACCATATCCAGGCGATCCTGTAGCATCTGGCGGAATTCCTTGTCCATACTTTTTGCCAGCTCAGCATCTATCTCACCGTGCGATATTAACTCTTTATTGTAAACCTCGCGTGGGTTCGGGTGCTTCGAGATAATATTGTATAGTTGCGGCTGTGTGAATTTAGGCTCATCAGACTCGTTGTGGCCATGACGGCGATAGCACACCATATCAACAAAGATATCATTGTTGTAGCGCTGGCGATATTCCATTGCCATACGCATGGCAAATACTACTGCCTCCGGGTCATCGCCGTTAACGTGCAGCACTGGGGCATCAATTACCTTGGCAACATCTGTTGAGTAAATAGAAGAGCGGGCATCTTCGAAGTCAGTAGTAAAACCAACCTGGTTATTAATAACAAAGTGAATGGTACCCCCTGTATTATAGCCTTCCAGGTTGGCCATCTGCGTCACTTCGTACACAATGCCCTGACCTGCAACAGCTGCATCGCCATGTATCAATATTGGCAGTACCTTATCTTCATCTTTGCCATACATGCAGTCGATTTTGGCACGCACAAAGCCTTCTACTACCGGATTAACTGCCTCCAGGTGCGATGGGTTTGGTGCCAGCTTCAGGTTAACTTTATTGCCAGACGGGGTTATTACTTCAGAAGAGAAGCCCATGTGATATTTCACGTCACCATCACCCATAGTCAGGTCCGGAACGGCAGTACCCTCAAACTCAGAGAAAATCTGCTCATAGGTTTTACCCATGATGTTAGCCAGTACGTTCAGGCGGCCACGATGCGCCATACCTATCACTACCTCTTCAACGCCAAGCTCTGACGCCTTATCGATCGCAGCATCAAGGGCAGGTATAGTTGTTTCGCCACCTTCCAGTGAGAAGCGCTTCTGGCCTAAGAACTTTGTATGCAAAAAGTTCTCAAACACAACTGCTTCGTTGAGCTTGGAAAGTATGCGTTTTTTATAGTTGATAGATGGATTAAAATTAAGCGACTCCTCCTCTATCTTTTTCTTAAACCACTCCAGTACTTCCGGGTTGCGGATGTACATGTATTCAAAACCTATGGTGCCTGTGTAAATCTTTTTAAGGGCAGCCTCGATATCGCGCAGTGTTGCAGCACCAATACCAATGATTTCCCCAACCTGGAAAACGGTGTCCAGGTCTGCTTCCGATAAGCCAAAGTCAGCCAGGTCCAGTCTTGCCTTGCGGTCAATGCGGGCACGAACCGGGTTGGTATTGGAACGCAGGTGGCCGCGTGTGCGGTATGCATGAATCAGGTTTCGTACAGCAACTTCTTTATCAGAATCTATAGTTGCAGCTGTGCCTTTTGCCGGTGCAGCTACTAAGCCTTCAGTAACTTCGTGGCCATTTTCGCCATAAGTTGCTGCAAACTCAAAACCTTCAAAGAACTTGCGCCATCCGGCATCAACAGACTCCGGATCCTGCTGATAAGCTTTATATAGCTGATCTATGTAATCGCCGTGCGCATTAGCGATGTAAGTATATTTATCCATAAGATTACCTCTTTGTATAAAGGCAAAGTTAGAAGTATTATTCAAAAATCAAATTACACATACTCGCATAAGCAAATATATCTAATAAACAAACACATAGCTTTTAACTATATTCCTTATTATGATATAATAATAGCCTTTATACCTTTTTTAGTAACGCCCAAATAGTAGTTATAGCTATAAGATCAGTTAAAGGTTATTCTATTTTAGTAACCCTCTCCTTAAAGCTGCACTTAAGTCTCTCCAATCATAATACTTATGTAACTATAGATATAGCCTTATCAAGAATTAAATGAAGACAATCACCTATCAAATGTTACTATTCCAAATATTTACAACTATATAAAACTGCGATTAAATACCCTTAAAGCAAGCTATAGCTACTCAACCTACATAAAAAACGACACTGAGTACATGTTACTTTTAAGCATATCATTTCCTGTTATTTGAGTTATTATGAAAGTAGCTTTATACACATACTAAGAGAAAGATTAGTCCTGAAGTATAAGCTTAATTAATCAGCTATGAATAACATTTTGCTGGAAGAACTTTCAAAAGCTATCGGGGCAAGACAGTTTATTCAATTTACATATGGCGGCCATACCTATTTATTAGAGCCGCATTTACTGGGTCAGAACAAGAGCCGGAAAGATTGCATGTGCGGATGGGGTGGTGACAAAGGAGAATCGGCAGGTACAAAAGTTGGGTGGCACTGCTTTTTACTGGAGGATGTGAAAGATCTGAAGATACTTGAAAAGAGATTTAGTAAAACGCGCCCTGGTTATGACCCTTACGACAGCACAATGAGCCGGATCTATTACCGGGCATAAACGATACTTAATACACTGCTATAGTTACCTTATACATTACCCAAATATCCTCCATCAGTCAGATAAAGAGAGATATTTTCTTGCATAAGATTCAGTTCACCTTTAATCGTATGTAAAATGGAAAATGAATTGACACCCTACCCTTCTGACGAGCCGAAAACCACCACAAAGGGGAACGCTGATGTTAGAACATTAATTGGCCTTACTATCCTGATCTGCCTTATGCTGTTGTATACACAGGTATGCAGCGCACAGGCAAACACTGTAAAAACTGTACAGAACGGAGAGTGGAACACCGGAAGCACCTGGTCAAGCAACACACCACCTAAAGTTGGAGAGAATGTACAGATAGTAGATGGGCATAAGATAACGTTAACCGGTACGGCCTCCTGCGCAAATCTGGACCTTATCCCGCCTGTCAATAGTTCTAAAATAGATGAGAAGTCTGAGTTGGTACTGGAAAGTGGCGCAACGCTTACGACGGGCACACTTACGCTAAACTCTAAAAACGAACGCCGGTATGCCAGCCTGATAAACATGGGTGCGACTGTAACTGCTGCTGCACTTACCATTGGCAGAGGCAGTATATTAAACAACAATACAGGGAAAGTTGCGGTTAAAGGCAATATATCGAACAATGGAGATATTACCACGACTGCTGGTTTGCTGGAACTAGGTGGCTCGTACGGTGGTACAGGTATCTTTACTGAAGGGATAGGTACAGTTACCTTAAACGGTATCGCTACTACCGGGCAAACTATACCCTCACTACCTTATTACAACCTGAACTTAGCAGGTAACAACACCAAAACACCTTCAGCTAACCTGACCATTACCGGCGACCTGGAGATAAGCTCGGGAACTACTTTAAATGCAGGCAACTATAGCCATACTATAACAGGGGATATTCGGAATAACGGTACGCTTACTACCCAGGCTACAACTATAACGGCTGGCGGCGATATGCAAAATTCCGGAACTATAACAGCAGGCAACGCAACATATACTATAGCCGGTAACTGGAACAATACAGGCACTTTTAATGCAGCTACCTCCACTATAGCTTTGCAGGGCAACACGCTACAGCAGATTTCGGGTAACAACACGTTTTACAACTTCAGCTTTGCCGGAACTGCGCAGGCCCAGCTGCAACAAGACATAACTATAGTTAACAACATAAGCGTTAACAACAGTCACCTGAATACCGGAGCAAACACTGTATGGCTAGGACCAAACGCTGCTTTAGCTACTCTCGAAACCGATGCATCGCATATTATAGGCACTGTACAAACCAGTCGTACATTAGCACCGACCGTTGAAGAAGATTTTGGAAAGATTGGCCTTAGATTAACCAGGAACAATGTAGATCCGGGGCAGGTAACAGTTGAGCGCCTGACCGGAGTAACAACTATTATTTCGGATGGCACTGAAAGCGTAACCCGCCAATATAATATTACCAGAACCGATACCACCAGCGATATTACAGCCCTGAGCATGACCATGGACTTGGAATTCCTGCCAAATGAACTCAATTCCAAGCCGCTCGGCGATTACAAACTATACAACAAAGGCAAAAACCAGGAAGCCTTTCCAGTACCAAGCTCTATAATTGACCAGCGCACCATGCGCCATACTAGCTCCAACAGGTTCGGTACTTACACCCTTGCCCCACCTATTATGCCTTTACCAGTAGAGCTAATGTGGTTTAAAGCAAAGCGCCAGGACCAGGTAGTAGTGTTGGAATGGCAGACAGCTTCTGAACGTGATAACATGGGTTTTGAAGTGCAGCTATCTGCTGATGGTCGTACTTTTGAAACACTGGCCTTTGTAGAAAGTAAGTCTCCGAACAGCAGCATGGTGCAGCAGTATCGTTATGTATACATCAACCCGACCCGCCGACAGGTTGCTTACTACCGCCTGAAGCAACTGGACTACTCTGGCAAATTCAGCTACTCTAAAATCCAGGTTGTTAACGCTGATAATTCAACTTTTATAGTTCAGGCATCGCCAAACCCTTTTAAGGATCACATAAAATTTGCTTTTGAGGCCCCAACTGTGGAAGTAACCTTAACCGACCTGAATGGCAGAGAAGTACTATCGCAAAACCTTACGTTACATAACCGCACTGCTGATGGCTACTTCAGATTAAATACCAGCCAGGTAAAAACTTCAGGCATGTATATGCTGACCATAAAAACACCGGAAACAGTACACAGAACAAAGCTGCTTAAGCAATAAAACAGACATTACGAGGCGCGAATAACACCTAATTCACCTTATATCGTACAAGTGGTCAGGCTATAGTTTATACTATAAACCCTGACCATTTTTTATTGAACTATAACACCACTGAACTATGAAAAAGACCATCCTGTTTTCGATGCTCCTGGCAGGCATTGCCTTTGGCTGTAACGAAAACTCGCGCCAGGTAGCAGAAGAGGAAGAAGAAGCTGAAACTACAACCCAAACTCAGGCCCTTCCCGACTCTGCAAACCTTAATCCGGCACTTCAAAGCATCAACACCACCGATATTCTTAACCATACCAAAGTGCTGGCTTCGGATGCATTTGAGGGCCGTGGCCCGGGAACCCGTGGCGAAGACTCTACCGTAAACTATCTCACCCGCCAGTTTAAGAAAATGGGCCTGCAACCGGGCAACCCGAATGGCACTTATGTACAGGAAGTACCTATGTTCGGGTTTACGGCCACACCCAAAGCATCTTTTGTAGCAGGTGGCAAAACTATAAACCTCAACTTCCCGACAGATTATGTAGCAGTATCGCGCAGATTCGTGCCGACTGTTGATGTTAACAATTCAGATATGGTGTTTGTGGGCTATGGAATAGTTGCCCCGGAATATGGCTGGGACGATTACAAAGGCCTTGATGTGAAAGGCAAAACTATAGTTATGCTGATCAACGACCCTCCTGTTCCATCATCAGCAGATAAATCGAAACTAGACAGTACGATGTTTGGCGGTAAAGCAATGACCTACTATGGTCGCTGGACTTACAAATATGAAATTGCTGCCGAAAAAGGAGCCGCAGCAGCCATCATCATCCACGAGACTGAACCAGCCAGTTACCCTTACGAGGTGGTTTCAGGAAGCTGGAGCCGCGAGAACTTTGATATCAGCAACCCCAACAAGAACATGGACAAAGCTGCCGTAGAAGCCTGGATAACCCGGGAAAAAGCAAAGCAGCTGTTTACGGCCGCCGGTAAAAACTTTGAACAATTAAAAGCTGCAGCTGCCAAAAAAGATTTTAAACCGGTAGCTCTGGGCGCAAAAGCAAACTTCAGTATCAAGAATAAGCTGCGCGAAATAAAATCTAAGAACGTGGTAGCAAAAGTTGAAGGAAGTGATCCGCAGCTGAAAGATGAATACATCGTTTATACTGCACACTGGGACCACCTGGGCAAAGATCCTAACCTGAAAGGCGACCAGATCTATAATGGAGCACTTGACAACGCATCGGGTACCGCTGGCTTGCTGGAACTGGCAGAGGCCTATGCCAAGCTGGAGCAAAAACCGAAACGCTCCATCCTGTTCCTGGCAGTTACTGCCGAAGAAAAAGGGCTGCTGGGCTCCAAGTACTATGCCGAGAACCCTTTATACCCGCTCAATAAAACACTTGCCAATATCAACATGGATGTCCTGAATGCTTATGGCCCAACCGAAGATGTGATCGTGATCGGGTATGGCAACTCGGATCTGGAGGATGTTTTAGCCCAGGAAGCAAAATTACAGAACCGCCAGATTGTACCAGAAACCAGTCCTGAAAAAGGATCTTACTACCGCTCTGATCATTTTGAGTTTGCTAAAAAAGGAGTACCAGCCCTTTATTCTAAATCTGGGGTTAAAGCTAAAAACCAACCTGCAGACTATGTAAAGAAATGGCAGGACAAATACACCACTGATGATTACCACAAACTGACAGACGAAGTAAGAACGGACTGGAACCTGGATGGCGCTGTAGAAGACCTTAAACTTTTCTTCAGGGTTGGCTATAATGTCGCGAATACAACCGCCTACCCTAACTGGAAAGAAGGCTCTGAGTTTAAAGCACGTCGCGATAAAATGCTATCTCAGCCAAATGACACTACTGCTGCAAGTACTGTAGAAATGTAACTATAGTTTATATAGCTAAGTATAGTAAAATCGCAACTATAACTTATCAGGTATTTTTTTTAAACATGAAAATAAAGCTGTTAACTAATAATATATAGCCGTTTACATAAATACCTGCGGTCGTCAGGTAAATAAGGCCGTTCACTTATGAATAAGGTATGTTGCCTTTAAAAATGTCTTATTTGTAGTTTAGCAGAGGTTACTTATCAGGCGCTTCCGTATAAATATGTACAAAATTGGTTGTTGAACTAATAATGTTATTTATGAAAAAGATATGGAAATCAGCTCTTGTTGTTTTTGCTCTTGCAGCGTTTACAGCATGTGGCGGAAGCGACAATACTACAGAAACAGAAACTACCGAACAGGTTGATACTGAAATGGAAACCGACATGGACATGGATACTGACATGGATGTAGATACTACAACTGTTCAGGATACCACTGTAAATGACGGAGTAGCAGATGATATTGAAGAAGAAGTACCACCGGTACAATAATTATCAATCTTAAACTATAGAACTCAAAAGTCTCTGCCTTATTAAAGGCAGAGACTTTTCTTTTATCCGCATCCACACATGTCTTAATTACTTATAAAACATTTCCTGATTGTGATGCACAAACTATAATACTTGTTAAATTTAGGGAATGGAATTTACTACACTGTCAAATAATACTATCAAGATTAAACTGGTGAGTACTCCGGAGCAACTGCAGGCGGCTATAGCTGACCTTAGCACTAAAAAGGAGCTTGCCCTGGACCTGGAATTTGACCAGAACCGGTTTACCTATGGTTTTAACCTTTGCCTTATCCAGATAACCGATGGCAAAGGTATCTGCTATATCATTGATCCTTTTGACCTGCCAGACCTGCAGCCATTCTTCCAACTGATGGAAAACAAAGCCATCATGAAGATCATCCATCACTCTAACAACGATATTCTGCTCCTGGATAAACTGGGCTGCAGCATACAAAATGTAATGGATACCGATGTTGCTGCTAAAATTCTGAACTATGAACGCTCTTCCCTGGCTACCGTTCTTAAAGAAGAATTTAATATTGAGATAGATAAATCTCAGCAATCCAGTAACTGGAACAAGCGCCCGCTTACAGAACAACAACTACAATACGCTGCTATAGATGTTGTATACCTGCATGAGGTAAAAGATAAGCTGTTAACAGAAATTGAACAGGTAGGCCGCATGCATTGGCTGCAAGAAGAGAATAGCCTGTTAGAAAAATTGCGATACACCGAATCAGAAAATCCGCATCTCCGTCTGAAAAATGCTTCCCGCCTGACATATTATAATCAGTTTTTCTTGAAGGCACTTTATAATTTCAGGGAGAACCTTGGTAAGCAGTTAAATAAGCCTTCGTCTTACATCATTCCGAACGATGCGCTGATAGAACTTGCCATTAACCCCGATGTTGATCTGCATGAGTGGCTTAACCATACGCGCGGTATACATGGCCGGTTAAAAAGCCCTAACTATGAAAATAAGTTAAGAGATACGATCTCTAAAACAATGCAAGCGGCAGAAGCGCAACACATATCCCATGATTATGCGGGCAGCCAGTTCAAACGTCCTTTCCGTACATCCGAAACGGAGAAGCGCAAAGAGGAACTGACAAGCGTACAGGCTGAAATAGTAAAGCAGTTTGGTGAGTTTGCCGGACGCCTTATTATAAACCAGAGCCTGATAAACGAATACAGCTACACAGGAAAGCTAAGATGTACAAAAAGGTATGCAACGCAGATTGTACTTGATACAGCAACAAGTATTGGCGTACAGTTGCCTCAACCGGAAGCGATTAATTAAAAGGAAACTATAAAATCAGGTATCACATCATTTCGCTTATATAATGACTACTTTCAGAAAAGAACATGACTTCTTAGGTGAAAAAGATATTCCCAACGAAGCATACTATGGCATACAAACATTAAGGGCTCTAGAAAACTTTAACATAACGGGTATTCCCATTTCAAAAGAGCCACTACTGATACAGGCCTTTGGTTATGTTAAAAAAGCTGCTGCTATGGCTAACCAGGAATGTGGTGTACTAGATCCAAAATTAGCGGATGCTATCTCTAAAGCTTGCGACCAACTAATAGAAGGTAAATTCATGGATCAGTTTGTAACGGATATGATCCAGGGAGGTGCAGGAACTTCTGTTAACATGAACGTAAATGAAGTAATAGCCAATATAGGACTTGAATTGCTGGGTTACGAGAAAGGAGACTATGATCATCTTCACCCAAATAACCATGTAAACTTCTCTCAGTCAACCAACGATGCCTATCCGACAGCATTCCGTTTAGCGCTTTACATAAAGATCGGTCAGTTTATAGATGCGCTTACCAAACTACGAGAAGCATTTGCAGCAAAAGCAACTGAATTTAAAAATGTGCTTAAAATGGGCCGTACCCAACTTCAGGATGCTGTACCTATGACACTGGGAGCTGAATTTAATGGCTTTGCTACAACTATAAAAGAAGATATCCAGCGTCTTGAAGAAGCCAGATTGTTGATCTGCGAGATAAACATGGGTGCCACAGCTATTGGTACTTCTATTAACGCCCCTGAAGGCTACCCTGAAATAGTAACAAAACACTTAAGAGAGATCACTGGCATACCGGTAATTCTTGCAGAAGACCTTATAGAGGCGACTTGTGATACCGGGGCTTATGTTCAGGTATCGGGTGTACTGAAAAGATGCGCTGTTAAGATATCAAAGATCTGTAACGACCTACGTCTGCTTTCATCTGGGCCACGCGCAGGAATAAATGAGATAAATCTGCCACGCATGCAGCCCGGCTCATCTATTATGCCAGGTAAAGTTAACCCGGTAATACCTGAAGTGGTAAACCAGACAGCTTATTATGTAATTGGCAGTGATGTAACTATAACTATGGCTGCAGAGGCTGGCCAATTACAGTTAAACGTTATGGAGCCTGTTATAGCATTTAGTCTTTTCAGTTCTCTTAGCTACCTCACCAATGCAACACATACTTTAACAGATAAATGTATTGTTGGCATTACTGCTAATGAAGAGATATGCAAAAACATGGTTATGAACAGCATCGGTATAGTTACCTCTTTAAACCCGATCTTAGGTTACGAAACTGTTTCATCTATTGCCAAAGAGGCTTTAATGACAGGTAAATCTGTGCATCAAATTACTGTTTTAGAAAGAGGACTTATAGAGCAAACTAAATGGGATGAGATCTTCTCCTTAGAGAATCTACTGCACCCTAAATTTATAATGAATTAATAAAATAAAATATTTAGACAGAAACGCCTCACTGCTATAGTTGTAGTGAGGCGTTTTCGTTTATATAAGAAATCAATATATGCATCTGGGCTTTAGATATAATCATAATAGTATACTTTATTATGATTGTATAAGCTATAACTCAAATCCATAAAACTGTATCCCATAGTATACACTTAACTATAATATGCATTTGGTGTGTAAAGTTCTTACAATTACAACTTATAGTTCCAGCTTGTATGCATTTCTATAACATTTGTGGTTTCAGTCTGATCCTAAAGAATAGGGGTACCAGGTATTTTATATAGCTAACACTAACACATGTAAGAGCGTCTATTTAATTAGATACTGCCCTCAAACGCAAACACCCCGCCTTATTTCTAAAGCGGGGTGTTTTGAAAGGGTTGGCGGCCACCTACTCTCCCGGGTGTGACCCCAG
>NZ_JBEOKT010000022.1:0-68422 GCF_040278685.1 Pontibacter populi | reverse complement strand
TTACGTTCTTTGGCATAATAAACGCCCTGCCCGTAAGTGGACACCCAAAGTGTTTTGTCTTTAGCTTCAAGTATAGCTGTAATAGGGGTATTGATGTATTTCTGCAAGGCAATAACAGGTGCGAGTTTTTGTCCCTGACGCTTAGCCAGAGTACCATCATTAAAACCTACCCATAGTTGCTTTTCACTGTCTTCATAAATAGCAGAAACGGGCTGAGCAGTTGCAGAATCTCCGGGGAGCGAGAATAACTGGTAATTGGTGCCGGTATAGCGAAGCAAGCCATACGATGTACCCAGCCAGATAAAACCCTGCCAGTCCTGGTGCAGGAGGCTTACTTTTACAGGCTGATTATTATATTCTACCTCTGTGGAATTGAAATGTAGCGATTGCCCCAGCACAGGAAACTGTACCAGCGCCAGCCAAATAGCTGTAACTATAAGTTTGCCCCAGCCTTTCCGTTTCATAGGTTAATTTTGAGGCAAAAGCGTAGCATCTATAGTTACGTTTATCTCTTCTGCAATTTTCTGGTTCACGATCTTAGGGATGGTGATGTTATGATCCTGAAGGGGAACTATAAATTCGGATTGAACAGAAACCGTATTTCCTTTTATAGTTAGTGTGGCTTTTATGATCCGCTCCACATCCACGCCATGTACTGCCAATTTACCTTTTGCACGTACCGTGTACAAGCCATCTTTTGTAAAATCTATGGGCTCTATGATCTTACCCGAAAAGGTGCAGTTCGGAAAACGCGTGCTTTCCATATAGTTCTCATTGAAATGCTCACGCTGCAGCGCGCTGTTAAATCCTTCGAACGAAGTATTAGCCACCGAAAATGCAAAAGTCTGGTCCTCTGTTCTGATAAGGCCTTTTAATTTTGTGGAGCCGGCTTCTATCAGTTCGAGCGGGGCCTCAGATTTAAAATGAATACGGGCTTCTTTGATGCGGTATAGTTGATATACAGGCTTGTAAAAGGTAAAACCAGCGCTTACCAGAACAGCAAAGCTGCAAAACATCAACCACAACCATTTACACTTTTGCATCTGCTGTTATTTTAATTATAAAAAAAACGCCTTTTCTATTTTGTTGATGAAAGAATAAAGCCAGTAAAAATAAGAAAATTTATGGTTTTCAGAAGGGTAGGATCACTAAGTTCGAATGAAATAGTTTTGTTTAAAGGAGTACATTTCGGAGAAATCAGATCAGTTAGTTGGAGAGGATCATGATTTCTTTATTATAAGGTAAGAATTTAGGTCGACAGTCCTAACCGAATATGAAATCTATCGAACAAAAGAAGCCGCTCCATTCAATGTGAAGTAGCTTTTTCCTTTCAGTAGATAAAAGGATGGTAATTATCGAATTATTTTATCAGAAATATAGCGGTTATATACTAACTTTTGAAAAAAAGTTGATGGTTCAAACTCCCCTCAGTTTACTATAAAAGTTATCACTATAGCTGTCACTGATCGGTATCACCTGATCACCTATCCAGATCCTGTTCTTTTCTATGTGATCAATCTTATCAATAGCCACCACGTAAGAGCGGTGTACACGTGCAAAGTCCTGGGTGGGTAACAGCTCTTCCAGCCTGGCAAAACTCAGTAAGGTCATGATCTTCTCCTTGGCTGTATGAATGCGCAGATAGTCTTTCATACCCTCTACAAACAAAATTTCGCGTGTTGCTATTTTCTGTATGCGGTGACCAACCTTCAGAAAGATATACTCTTGTTCATGCTTTGTTTCTGTCTTGATTTCCTTTTTATCCGGTAGCTGCCGGTTGCTTTGTTCCTGGTACAAACGCAGTACACCTTTGTAAAACCTTTCAAACGAAAAAGGCTTCACCAGGTAATCTTTCACTTCCAGTTCAAAGGCTTTCAGGGCATACTGATCATAAGCCGTTGTCAGGATGATCATGGGCTTCGGGTTTAGCATCGGGATGAAGCTTAGCCCGTCCAGGTCGGGCATGTTGATGTCCAGGAAAAGCAGGTCTGGTTTGTCTTTATCCAGTTGGGCGGCTGCCTCAAGAGGGCTCATAAAGGTGCCTTTCAGTTCCAGAAACGGAACCTTGGCTACATACTCTTCCAGTATTTCCTGAGCCAGGTGCTCGTCATCAATTATATAACAGCTCAGCTTCTCTTTCATGCGCTTGCGTGTGCAGACCGTAAATCTTTAACGTAACTATAAATAGTTCGCCCAGGTTCTCTATTTCCAGGCTATGCTTTTCGGGGTACAGCAATGCCAGCCTTTTCCGGACATTTGGCAGCCCAATGCCGCCTGGTTCTTCTAATGTCTTACCAGCGCTGTTACCAATTGGGTTCAAAATACGGAAGGTAAGTGTATTTTCTTTTACTTCAATTGTAAGTTTAATATCTCCGGGTTCCAGTCGGGCGGTGCTGTGTTTGTAAGCATTTTCCAGCAGGTGAATGAACAGGAGCGGAGCTATATACCAGGTTGTTGTGTCTCCTACTACTTCCAGGTCTACTACCGGGCTCTTTTTGTATCTAAGCTGCTGCAAACTTACATAGTCCTGCAGGTAGTTCATTTCTCTGGATAGGGGCACCGTGGCCGAGTTTGATTCATAGATCATGTAGCGCATCAGCGAAGACAGACGAAGTACAGCTTCAGGTGCCGCAGGCGCTTGCTTGTAAACCAAAGTATGGATGTTATTGAGCGTATTGAACAGAAAGTGCGGGTTGATCTGTGACTTCAGGTAATGTAATTCCGCTTCTACGGCCTGTTTTTCCAGTTGCTCTTTTCGGATAGTATTAAGCACCAGGTTCTCCGTGATCCTTGCCAACCAACCAAGAAATGTAAAGGCAGGTACAACCGTGATCAGAGTCATCATGTAGTACTCGTAAGAATCCTGTAATGTCTCCAGCCCTTTAGGGTGAAAGATTACAAAGGGAAGCGGACCGAGCAGCATGATAGCTAATAGCCTGAGATAGTAAGCTCGGTTCTTCTTCTTACCCGAAAAATTGATGAGCAGAGAGAAATTACCGTAAAAAACAAGCAAGCATGTCAGGATGAAACCGGTGGTTAAGCTTAGCCGGTGGTCTCCTTCATCGCTTAGCTGTAAGGCTACCAGCAGACTAAACAGCGTCCAAAGTACGAGGTGGACCAGCACAAAGATCTTTTTCACTCTCTCCATAAAGCAAAGATATTTTTTCCGGTCATTATCTCTTTATCTACTCGGCAGGAACCTTATACCAATCTACGAATCCGCCTTTTGGGCCGGTAAGCACTTTGGCCGATGCAAAACAGCCGTTGGCAGATTGCTTTACAGCAGTAGCATATCTCTTTTTGATTTCCTGGGGTGTCTTTTTTCCTTTATTCTGAAATGAGCGGGAATGCATCCTATATCCAATGATGCTTTGGTAAACTGTCCCCTTGAGGGGGCCACAGGGGTATAATCGTCTGCTGATGATCAAAATTTAAGCAGATGCTTCTTCATCAGTAGCAAACACCCCTATAGTCCCCTCACGGGGACAGTTTATTTGTCGCTTCATTTCTACCTGATAAAGAATACAAAATAATAAGAACTATGGAAAATCAACAGTTCAGTCTCACCATCCGGAATGTTTCCAAAACCTATGGCAACGGAGTACAAGCATTAAACAATGTTTCGCTAAAAATTCCGTCTGGCATGTACGGCTTGCTGGGCCCAAACGGAGCAGGCAAGTCTACACTAATGCGAACGCTGGCCACACTGCAGGACCCGGATGAAGGTACTATTCAACTCGGCGGAATAGATGTGCTCTGCCAAAAAGAAGAAGTGCGCCAGACGCTGGGTTACCTGCCACAGGAGTTCGGTGTCTACCCAAAAGTGAATGCAGAAGATTTGCTGGATTACTTCGCCGTTTTGAAAGGCATTACCAGCCGCGCTGCCCGCAAAGAAGTGGTGGAGCGTTTACTTAAACAGACAAACCTATGGGACAAGCGCAGGCAAAAACTAGGCGGCTATTCTGGCGGCATGAAGCAGCGTTTCGGTGTGGCCGTGGCGCTGCTGGGCAATCCGAAACTACTTATAGTTGACGAGCCAACGGCGGGACTGGACCCGGCCGAGCGCGTGCGTTTCCTGAATCTGCTCAGTGAGTTGGGGGAGAACAGCGTGGTTATACTTTCCACCCACATTGTCGAAGATGTGAGCGAGCTGTGCACCAATATGGCCATCATCAATAAGGGGGAAATTTTATTGGAAGCAGAGCCGATACAGGCAGTTGATACATTGAAAGGCCGTATCTGGCGAAAGTTGGTTTCCAAGAATGAATTGCCCACACTGGGTCAGGAGCATCAGGTTATTTCTGCCAAACTGTTTAGCGGACAAACTATAGTTCATGTATACAGTGAAGAGAACCCCGGAAACGGTTTTGAGTTGGTGGAGCCGGACCTCGAAGATGTATACTTTAGCACCATGGCAGGTTTTAACAGAACCTGTCAGCAAGTGGAGGAGGTAAGCATATGAAGTTCCGGAAAATTTTTCAAATGGAGTTTGCCTATCAAGTTCGCAGCTTCACTACCTGGCTATACTTTTTGGTAGTAGCAGTGCTTGCTTTTTTATGGGTAACCGCCAATTACTTAAGTGATGCACAGGAAGGCTATTTCTTACTAAATGCGCCTATTGTGATAGCGGCTGTCACGGCGCTATGCATTTTGTTCTGGCTTCCGTTAGGTGGGTCCGTGGCTGGTGATGCCGCAGCCCGGGATGTGCAGACACGCATGTATTCGCTCACCTACACTACGCCAACCAGTAAAGCCACTTACCTGGGAGGGCGGTTTCTTGCTGCATGTTTTCTTAATTTAATTGTCCTGCTTTCTATTCCGCTGAGCATCCTGTTCTCCCTATACTTTACAGGTGTAGAGCCCGAAGTGATGGGGCCATTCCGGTTATCAGCTTACCTGACTAGTTTTTTTTACCTGCTGCTGCCAAATATATTTATTGTAACGGCCATTCAGTTCTCATTGGCGGCGCTTACCCGTCGGCCTATGGCCAGCTATCTGGGTGGTGTGATTCTCTTTGTGTGTGCATTTGTTTTAGAATTGGTGCTGCAGGATGCAAAAGCATGGGCGAACCTGATAGATCCCATCAATTTCAGCTTTGTTTTAAATCAACTCTCAGGTGAATGGAGTCCACTGGAAGTTAATTCACGTCTGCTTTCCCTGGAGGGGCCGCTGCTCATTAATCGCATACTTTGGCTCAGCATCTCTGTTGGCTTATTGGCTTTTACCCACCGTCGTTTCAGTTTTGTTCAGCCCACAACAGGAGTAGGGAAGACGCAGTTAAATCAAACCTTAACCAGTCTGCCAGCACAGGAGTGGCTGAAATGGAGACCGGAGAATACATTAACGCAGATAAAAGGCGTTTTTAGCTTCAGAACTCACTTACTACAGCTGCACTTCATTACCTGGAGATCGTTTCTGCAGCTTGCTAAAGGCCGTATCGGTTTGCTGTTATTGATTGCCCTTGCCCTACTAATAGGTTTTGCCATACCCGGAAACATGGAAGCCAAAGATGTGCCTTTACTACCCCGTACCGATCAAATGGTTAATTTCCTGACGGCACCCCTAATAGAAATTAAATCCTTCTGGATATTGATCACCCTGCTTACTTTTTTTTATGCCGGAGAATTGGTCTGGAAGGAAAGAGATGCCGGGATACATGAGATAGCCAACGCAGCCCCGGTACCGGAGTGGGTGCTGTTTGGGAGCAGGTTTTTAGCCTTAAGTTTTATGCTTATAGTTTGGCCAACGTTGCTGTTGCTGGCAGGTATTGTTGCGCAGTTAAGTATAGGCGGTGCCCCAATTGAGATTGGGCAGTATATAAAGGCGCTTTTTGGGCTTCAGTTTGTGGAATGTATGCTGTTTGCCTTGCTTGCACTGGTTGTGCATGTACTGGTTAATCAGAAATACCTGGGTCATTTTTTCGCCCTGCTAGCCTATAGTTTCATCGCGTTTGCTCCTAGTCTTGGTATTGGGCACAAGCTGCTCATCTATAGTTCCAGCCCGGGTTGGACCTATACCGATATGGCTGGCTTTAACTTATCACTGGAACCATGGCTGTGGTTTAAACTATACTGGGTATCGTGGGCGCTGTTATTGGCTGTTGTGGCAAAACTGTTCTGGGTGCGGGGCAGGGAAGAGAAGCTTAAGTCACGCTTCAACTTGGCTGTCCGTCGCATTACCCGTTCTACAGTTATAGTTGCTGGGGTGGGGGTAACGGGTATTCTACTGTTTGGTGGTTTTATTTTCTACAACACCAATGTCCTTAACAACTATCTTTCTCCAACAGAAATAGCAGAGCGGCAAGCGCAGTATGAGAAACGCTACGGTAAATACCATCTTATGCCGCAGCCCCGGCAGACAAGTGTAAATCTGAACGTGGAGATTTACCCGGATGACCGTAAAGCGACAGTGAAAGGGGCTTACCTGCTTGTGAACCAGCATAAGGAATCAATAGATGGTGTACATGTCGCTACAGTACCGGGAGTTGAAACAAAAGCCATAACTTTTAACCAACCTGCTGCCAGGGTGCTTGAAGATGAAGAACTAGGCTACCATATCTACAGGTTGGAAAAGCCACTCCAGACCGGCGACTCTATACAACTCAGCTTTGAGGTGCAGGTGGGGAGCCAAGGTTTTTCAAATAGCGGAGCGGATGTGTCTGTAACACCTAACAATACCAATTTCCGAAACTATGAGTGGTTGCCTGCCATAGGTTACCAGTCGTACCGTGAGCTGGATGATGCTGGTTCACGCAAAAAGTACGGGCTTGCTCCGCGACCTGCAACGCCTTCTCTTTATGATGAAAAAGCGCGCATGGAGTCACCATTTGCAGAGCGGATTACTTTTGAAGCAGTGGTGAGTACAGATATCGATCAGGTGGTGGTAGCACCCGGCAAGCTGCAGCGCACATGGACGAAAAGGAACCGGCGGTACTTCCATTTTGCGACAGATGCGCCTATACGCAATGAATATCATTTTTTCTCAGGCAACTACGCTGTACATGAAGGAAAATGGAAGAATCCTTCCGAAGGTTCAGGGCAGGACGTCAGCGTACAGATCTATTATGATCCGGGGCACACACTTAACCTGAAGCGCATGATGAACAGTGTAAAAGCTTCTTTAGACTATTACAGTGAGCAATTTGGCCCGTACCCACACCATGCCATCCGGTTTGTAGCCTATCCGGGATATGCGTTCGGAAACCATGCATCTCCCATAAACATTACAGCCGGCGAAGCATTCTTTATCATGAACCCGGACAAGGACGAACGAAAGTTTGACCTGATAACAGCGGTAGTGGCACACGAGGTAGCGCATCAATGGTGGGGAAACCAGGTTGACCCGGCCCATGCAGAAGGAGCAGGATTACTTTCCGAGAGCCTGGCGTGGTACTCGGCAATGGGTGTGCTGGAAGATTACTATAGCCCGGAGCACCTGCAACGGCTATTAAGCTTCTTGCGGGAAGAGTATGAGACACCCAAAACACAAGCCGCTGTACCGCTGCTGCAGGCAAATGACTGGTATCAGAACTACCGCAAAGGTCCGTTTGCACTGTATGCCCTAAGCCAGTACATCGGCAGGGATAAAGTTAACGGTGCACTCCGGAATTTGCTGGAGAAGCATGGTTCCGGAAAGTTTCCGTTACCTACTTCGCTTGACCTGTACCACGAATTGCAGGCAGCCACTCCTGACTCGCTACAGCCGCTGCTGCATGATCTGTTTGAACAGAACACTTTCTGGGAACTGGGCACGGACCAGGCCACAGCCAAACAGGTGGAATCAGGTAAATGGCAGGTAACCATCCACGTGCAGGCACGGAAGTTTGTAGTAGACAGTATAGGTGTAGAAACGAAACTACAGATGAATGACTGGGTAGAGGTTGGTGTATATGGCCCTGCGGAAGAAGGGAAGGCAACAGGGAAGTTACTTTACAAGCAGAAGCATCATCTAACCGCGGCTAAGCAGAAGATTACGGTAACAGTACCACGCAAGCCCGCTCTTGCCGGTATAGACCCCAACAACCTGCTTATAGACTGGGAGATAAAGGATAACCTGAAGAATGTAAAGTTTTAAGAAACTGTAAGAGCTGGCGTAATGATTCAGGAACGTTATCTGATCATGATGCTTAAACGAAGAGTTTGACTGGCAAAATAACTGCGCGACCTGTAGCATTAATGGTACTCTTATGACCGTTTATTTAGTGGCCAACTTTTACTGCTGAAGCTGTACTAGTAACACAACATATAATTTTAAAAGCCTTAAAAGCCACTTCATTTAATGCGAAGTGGCTTTTACATTTAGTAGTCATAACACTGCTCCTAAAACCGGACAAACCTGTTCAATACTGAACACTTTTTTTAAAGTGCTAAATATCAAAAACTGTTATAATATGTTGTAAATCAATAATATATAAAATTGGCATGTATGTTGGCTAAGAAGATCCTGTAGGAATATATAAAACTATGGATCGCGAATTGTCTGCTAATACAAAACAAGCCAACAAACTCAGACGCTACACACAGGTTGGTGTCTTTTTGGCATTATTGGTCTTCGCTATAGTTGGTTTCAGAACAATGCTAACGCCAACTGTTAGTAGCGATAAACTTCGCACTGCGGTGGTAGAGCAGGGCCCTGTTGTAGTTACCTTAACGGCAAGCGGTATGGTAGTGCCAGAGCAGGAACAGGTAATCACCAGCCCGATACAGGCACGGATAGAGCAGGTAGTGTTGAAAGCAGGTGAGCAGGTAAATCCCGGTGACCAGATTCTGCTTCTCGACAGATCTTATACTCAGCTGGCTTACGATAAACTGAAGGACGAACAGCAACTGAACCAGCATAAAAGCGTGCAGATGCGATTAAACCTTCGCAAGACATTGAACCAGCTGGCTTCTCAGTTAACTATAAAACAGCTTAAAGTTAAAAGTCTGCAAGCCCAATTGACAGATGAAAAATACCTGTTAAAAATTGGCGGCACCACTCAGGAGAGCGTGAACCAGGCCGAACTAAACCTTAAAATTGCCCAGCAGGAACTCTCTGAAATTAAAGATGACATCGCAACCGAGCGCGAGCTTTTGAAAGCAGATGAACAGGAGCTTGGCTATACCCTGGCTATGCAGAGCCGATCGATAGAAGAGTTACAACGCAAAATGGAACAAGCAGAAGTAAGGGCATCGCATAAAGGAGTAATTACCTGGGTGAAAAATGAAATTGGCAGCACTGTAAACACAGGAGATGTTATTGCCCGTCTAGCCGATCTGAGTAGCTATAAAGTAAAAGCCACTATTGCCGATACCTACGCCGACCAACTGAAAGTAGGAGGCAATACTATAGTTCGCATCAATAATACTGATCTGCAAGGCACGATCTCATCAGTAGAGCCCACGGTTAGCAATGGCATAGTTACGTTTTATGTAGCCCTCCAGGAAAAAGCCCACCAGTTACTGCGACCTAGTTTACGTGCTGATGTATTTGTAACAACTGCTTCGAAAGGCAATGTACTTCGCGTGAAGAACGGACCATACTTTAACACTGCCAAGGGGCAGCAGGTATTTGTGGTGCTGGACAACGAAGTATTCAGAAGAGCCGCAACTATAGGTGTAAGCAATGTGGATTTTGTAGAGCTGGAATATGGTGTGAAACCCGGAGATGTTGTCGTGATCTCAGACATGGCCGATTATCAACATGCTGATAAGATTAAGATTGAATAAGAATTACCGGCTTATCTGACAGAACTGTAACTGATACCAACAACAAAGTAAACCTATGAAAAGCGTTTTTACCTGTTTAGTGTTTATAATGCTGCTTTGTTGCGCTCAAAGTATAGCCCAGCCTGCCCGCCAATTAGGTTTGCAGGAGGTTATTATAATGGCGCAACAGCAGTCAGCAGCTGCAAAACAGGCTGATGTGAGCCAGGAAAGCAGCTACTGGCAATGGCGCAGCTTTAAATCTGATTATCGTCCGCAACTTAGTCTAAACGGTACATTGCCTGATTTCAGCAGAACCTATACACCGGTAATTCAACCAGATGGCACCACCGATTTTAAACCGGTATCTATAAACAATGCTGATGTTGGAGTAACGCTACGGCAGCTGGTTGGCCCAACCGGAGGCAGTATATTTGTAACCTCGCTCATGCAGCGTTTTGATGATTTTGACCGCAACATAACACGCTATAACGGCAACCCGGCTATAGTTGGTTTTGAGCAGCCACTGTTTGCTTATAACCCGTTTGCGTGGGCTAAAAAAGTGGAACCGTTGCGCTACCAGGAGTCGCAACGCCAGTTTGTGGAAGACAAGGAAAGTATAGCTGTGGAAGCTACCCGTTTATACTTTGACTTATTGCTGGCACAGGTAAACCAACGCATCGCCACCCAGAACTTAGCCAACAACGACACCCTTTACCAGATAGCTGAACAGAAGTTTAAACTGGGCCGCTTATCTAAAAACGACCTGTTACAACTAAAACTGGCTGTTTTAAACGCTCAACTCGCTCAGGACCAGGCTGAACTCGACGAGCAAAACGCTACGCTTGCGCTAAAAACTTTCGTAGGATTGAAAGACACAGAAGCCCTGCAGCTAAGTATACCAGACAACATACCGGAAGTTGTAGTTTCAGCAGAAAAGGCCTTGGCCGAAGCAAAAAAGAACCGGAAAGAAGCTGTCAGTTTTCAGCGTCGCCTGCTGGAAGCCGAAAGCCTGGTTGCCAAAGCAAAAGGTGATAATGGTTTGAATATGAGTGTTTTTGCCACTTTCGGTTTATCAAACAGTGCCAGTAACTTTACGGATGTTTATACTCGACCTGAGAACCTGCAACGCGCCCGCATAGGTTTTAACATGCCGCTTCTGGATTGGGGCCGTCAGCGCGCTAACTATAAGGTAGCAGACCTGAACCGCCAATTGGTACAGCATACTATAGCACAGGAGGAAGCTACTTTTGAGCAGGCCGTGCAGGCACAGGCAAACCAGTACAACACACTTTTACGCCGATTGGCCACTACGGCGACTGCCGATGAGATTGCCCGCGAACGCTATGAGATAACCAGGAACACTTTCATAGTTGGCCGCATCAGTATCACGGATCTGAACATAGCTTTAGCAGAAAAAGACCAGGCACGCCGGGCTTACATCACATCGCTCAGTCAATTCTGGGTAGCACACTATAGTTTAAGGCAACTCACCTTATTCGATTTTGAAAAGCAGCAACCTATTGTAGCAGTAATAAACACCAGGTATAAGAACTAACCAACAAAAGACATAAATTTAGAACTATGATCACGCTATCAGACATCGAAAAAGTTTACCAGACCAAAGCCATCGAGACAGTGGCTCTGCAGAACGTAAACCTGACAGTGCCTAAAGGGGAATTCCTTTCCATAATGGGGCCATCAGGTTGCGGCAAGTCTACATTGCTGAACATTATGGGCCTGCTGGACTTACCAAGCTCCGGCGTGGTAACTATAGACGGGCAGCCTATTAAAACTTACAAAGACAAAAAGCTGGCACACATCCGGAACGAGAAAATAGGTTTTGTTTTCCAGAGCTATCACCTGGTAAACGATTTGAGCGTGCTGGATAACGTAGAGCTGCCGTTGCTTTATCGCAATGGAGTATCAGGGGCGGAACGTAACAAACGAGCCAAGCTTGCCCTGGAGAAGGTTGGCCTGAGTGCCCGTACACAGCATTATCCGAACCAGCTATCGGGTGGGCAGCGCCAGCGCGTAGCTATTGCCCGCGCCCTTGTTGGTAACCCCGAAATTATACTTGCCGATGAGCCTACTGGTAACCTGGACTCTGTGATGGGCGAGGAAGTGATGAACATATTGCTGAACCTTAACCGCGAAGATGGCACCACCATCGTGATGGTAACCCACGACGAGAATATGGCTATGAAAACTGAGCGATTGGTTCGCTTCTTTGACGGGCAGCAGGTATCAGACTCAAAAGTATACGACTACGCTAAAGTATAAGACCATGCTCAAGAATTATCTTAAAATAGCCTGGAAGGTACTGCAACGACGCAAGTTCTTTACTTTCATCAGCCTTTTCGGTATCAGTTTTACACTGATGGTGCTCATGGTAGCTACTTCTTTTGCCGATTATATACTGGGACCTCACATGCCTGAAGTTAAAACAGATCGCATGCTTTACGTGAACCGATTGAAAGTAACCGGCGAAGGCTATACCATGAATACCAACCCGGGATTTTATTTCCTGGATAAGTATGTGCGCCCGCTTAAAACACCACAGGATATTACCATTTATTCTTCAGAGTTTGCTTACAATGCTTATGTAGATAACCGCAAACTGCCATTGGGTGTGCGCTTTACCGACGCCAGCCTCTGGAACGTGCTTGACTTCGTTTTTACAGAAGGTGGCCCGTTTAACAAAGCAGAAGTGGAAAGTATAGCCCGGGTTGCAGTTATTACCGAAGCCACTCGTGAGAACTATTTCGGGGAAGGTAAAAAAGCAGTTGGCCAATACATTGAAGTAGACAGAACCAAGTATAAAGTGGTAGGTGTGGTTAAAAACATAGCCGCTACCCGGACCAACACTTATGCCGATGTGTGGGTGCCCTATACAAACCTGAAAGAGGATTATCGCAAACCTGAGTTCGGAGGCAGTTTTGAAGCCATACTACTGGCCAGGTCCCCGGAAGACATGGCAGTTGTTAAAGCAGAGTTTTATAATGTTATTAAAGATGTCCCTATTCCGCCTACCAGTAACGGGGTACATTTCAAAAATCTGCAAGTGCATGCCGATACCCTTGTGGAATCGTTTGTGCGTGGAGTTGGGCGCGTAGACGGTGAAGTAAACCTGCTGCTGTTCTCTATGTTCGTTATACTTGGCGTGCTGTTCTTTATGCTGCTGCCAACTATAAACCTGGTTAACATTAACATCAGCCGCATCATGGAGCGCACCTCCGAAATTGGTGTTCGTAAAGCTTTCGGAGCATCTTCATCTACATTGGTTGTACAGTTTCTGGTAGAGAACATCATTCTGACGCTGATCGGTGGCCTGATAGGGTTGGTGGGTGCGCAGGGCGTTCTCATGCTCATAAACGACAGTGGCCTGATACCTTACTCTGACTTGAGTATAAACCCAACTATTTTCGTGTTCAGCCTGCTGATCTGTATTGTATTCGGAATACTGTCGGGTGTGTACCCGGCTTATAAAATGTCTAAACTGCCGGCAGTGGCAGCCCTGAAAGGAGGTATAGTATGATCCGTCATTTATTTAAGCTGATCTGGAACAGAAAGCGTAGCAATTTCCTGATGATCCTGGAAGTGTTCTTTTCATTCCTGGTTTTATTTGGGGTGTGCAGCCTGCTCATCAGTTTTTACATTAACTATAAAAAGCCGGTAGGCATAGCCTACGAAAACATCTGGGTGCTAAACGCACAGGCGCACGATATTCCTGAGCTGGAAAAACGCCAGCGCCTGGAGCAGATGGTGAAACGTCTGGATGCCCTTGATGAAGTAGAATATGTAGCCATAGGCAGCGAAAACGGGCCATATACCCGGAATACGTGGAATTCTGGCCTGCTTTATAACAATAAGGAAGTAATCGCTAACATGGTATATGTGCAGCACGATGCCTTTAAGGATGTGATGGGTCTGGAAATGGTAGAAGGACGCTGGTTTACAGAAAACGATGCAAGCTCCAACCAGGAACCTATCATACTGACACTAGATGCAAAAGAACAGCTTTTCGGTGATGAACCGGCCGTTGGCAAAAAAGTAACCATGGGCCATATGCCTGGCGATCCGATTATTGAAAAGAAAGTTGTTGGTGTGGTGGAAGCCTATAAGCCCGGGGGAGAACTTGAAAGTATGGGCGAGTCTTATTTTTTAAGAACCACCCTCGCCGATACAGCACAGCAATCGCACAGCATGATATACATCAGGGTGAAGCCGGGTACGTCACCAGTTTTTGAGCAAAGGATACTGGACCAGGTATCAGGGGCAGGACCCAGCTGGACACTGAATCTCCAAATGATGCCGGACCTGCGCACCTCTTACCTGAAACAGTCGCTTTCTCCGGTTATTACCCTGCTTATAGTTTGTGGTTTCTTAATACTGAATGTAGCACTAGGCTTGTTTGGCGTGTTGTGGCAAAGCATAAACAAGCGCTATTCCGAAATTGGATTGCGCCGCGCGTTAGGGGCTACGTCAGGTAATGTATATAAACAGTTCCTGGGCGAGATACTGGTTGTGGCAACATTCGGGCTTTTACTTGGGTGCTTTTTTGCGGTACAGTTTCCGTTACTGGGTGTGTTCGATTTTCCGGCTCAGATTTATACTACTGCCATTATTGTGTCAGTGCTGCTGATCTATGCCCTGGTTATACTTTGCGCCATTTACCCAAGCCGTCAGGCAGCCGCCATACACCCGGCTACAGCCCTGCATGAAGAGTAAAATATGGTTATTACCTGGTGTATTCATCCTTTTGCCCCTTTAAAGGGCGACTTTATAAGGTAACATAAAGGACCCTGAATTCTTTACGCATTGCTGATTTCCCCCTTTGGAGGGGGCAGGGGGATGACCAACTGTAACTATAGAACTATAGCCGAAACTATAACTGCTATAACTAATTTTAGAATTCGATATATTTATACTCCCTAACAACTGATTTCCATGATCCTGATTATTGATGACGATGTAGCTGTACGTGCCTCGCTAAGCCTTATGCTGAAACAGAATGGCTTTAAAACGCAGGAAGCAGCCTCTCCGAAAGAAGCGCTTCAATTGGCGGAGCTAAACCCGTTTCAGCTTGTGATCATGGATATGAACTTCTCCATTGAGACGACCGGACACGACGGGCTGGCGCTGTTAAGTGAGTTTAAAAAGCAGTACCCGAAGCTTCCTGTAATTCTAATAACAGGCTGGGGTTCTATTAGCCTGGCTGTGGAAGGCATGCGTTTAGGTGCAGCCGATTTTATTACCAAGCCCTGGAGCAACGAGTACCTGTTGCAGGCAGTGCAAACAGCACTGAGTTTATCAGAACAGAACCATACTTCAGATGAAGCCTTAACCCGCAAAAAGTTGGACCAGCAATATAACTTCGGAAGTATAGTTGGCCAGGATCCGGAACTGCTGAAAATACTTAAAAAGATAGGCCAGATCGCTGCTACAGATGCTTCTGTATTAATAGAAGGACAAAGCGGAACCGGCAAAGAGTTAATTGCTGAAGCTATACATCAAAACAGCCCTCGCAGAAATCAGCCCTTTGTAAAAGTTAACCTGGGTGGCATATCGGCCAGCTTGTTCGAAAGTGAGATGTTCGGTCACAAACGGGGTGCTTTTACCGATGCCAAGGGCGATAGGGTAGGACGATTCGAGATGGCAAACAAAGGCACTATTTTTCTGGATGAGATTGGTGAACTGGACATGAACAGCCAGGTAAAACTATTGCGCGTGCTACAAGACCGAACTTACGAAATACTTGGCGACAGCCGTTCCCGTAAACTCGATATTCGCGTAGTGTGCGCCACCAACCTCAACCTCGAAGAAATGGTAGCCGAAGGTAAATTCCGGGAAGACCTTTTTTACCGCATAAACCTGATCACTGTTAAACTGCCATCTTTGCGCGAACGTGCCGATGATATTCCGTTGCTGGTACAGTACTTCATGGGTAACCTGAAGAAAACATACAATCGGCCAAAGTTAAGTATAAGCAAAAATGCGTTGCAGTGGCTGAAAGATCAAGCTTTGCCGGGCAACATACGCGAGCTCAAAAACCTGGTGGAGCGTACCGTACTGGTAAGTGATAATGATTTACTGGAAGCAGACGATTTTCAGTCGCAGGCACAACGCAGTGCAGCCAAATCTGCTGATAAATCATTGCCAGCTGTTGGCGCCATGACCCTGGACGAAATGGAATCCAACATGATCAAGAAGTCGATGGACCATTACCATAATAACATCAGTAAAGTAGCCCGTGCCCTCGGCCTTAGCCGCGCTGCACTTTACCGCCGCCTCGAGAAGTTTAACATCCCGTATGAGCCTCAGGACTAAGTTTATACTTTTTGCTGTTGTCATCCATTTGTTGCTGGCGATCATGGCGTATTTCCTGCTAAAGGAGAATGTGTACCTTTTCCTGGGGATGGAAGTACTTATAATTGGCTCTATTTTTATTACATCCCAGCTTTATACCACCTTTTTTAAACCTCTCAGCCTAATAAGGGCTGGTATCCAATCCATAAAAGACAAGGACTTTTCTACCAAGTTTATGGGGGTGGGGCAGAAGGAACTGGACGAACTGATAAACGTGTACAACCGCATGATAGACCAGTTGCGGCACGAGCGGGTGGCACAGGCTGAGAAGCATTATTTTTTAGAGAAACTAATTCATGCATCGCCGGCTGGTATACTCTTACTTGGTTTTGATAACCAGGTAGAGCACGTAAATCCTGCTGCCGAACTGTATCTGCAGAAGCCGACAGGGAGCTTGATCGGGAAGCACATAAGCCAGTTGCCGAAAGTATGGGCAGAGCAGCTTACACAACTACAAACCGGAAGCTCCATTACCTTCCGGGTAAACGGTATTCGTACCTATCGCTGCCACCGCGCCCACTTTTTAGACCGCGGGTTTCAGCATTACTTTGTACTGATAGAAGAACTGACCGATGCTATACTTAAGAACGAGCGGCAGGCGTATGAAAAGGTGATCCGGATGATGTCGCATGAAGTGAATAACTCGGCGGGTGCGGTAAATTCTATTCTTGGCTCGCTGCAATATTACGCGCCACAACTTACCCTGGATCACCGCGAAGACTTTGACAATGCCCTGCAAGTGGCTATAGACCGAAATACGAACCTGAGCCGCTTTATGGCCAACTTTGCCAATGTAGTGCGCATTCCGCAGCCGAAGAAAGTAAAGACAGACCTGCACGAAATGTTGCGCAACATGAGTTTGTTAATGCAGCCAGAGTTTCAGCGTCGGAACATAGCCTGTAACCTGCAACTTTCCCCACAGCCACTAACAATACTTTTAGATCAACAGCAGTTGGAGCAGGTACTGCTTAATGTGCTCAAAAATGCGATGGAAGCGATAGGTGAAAACGGTGAGATAACTATAAATACACAACTTTCACCGGCTCAACTAACGATAACTGATACAGGATCAGGCATACCTGAAAGTGTACAGGCTTCGTTGTTCACGCCTTTTTTCAGTACCAAAGAATATGGTCAGGGTATAGGCTTAACTATGGTTAGGGAGATCTTAGTCAATCACGGATTTCCTTTCACGTTAGAGAGCGATCAGGAGATGGGAGTAACCAGGTTTTCCGTTAGTTTTCCAGGTTAATTACTGTTTTGATTGTTTCTTGTAGACCGACCTCCAATTAGTAAATATAAATCTAAAGTATTTCCACCGGAATTTGGCAAATGTAAGAAGGCGTATTAGAACAATTTGAAGAGTAGAAAAATGATATTCAAGCATTCTGATTTACAGTATCTCATGTTTTCTAGGCTAAATATTATCAGAAATCTCTTACTCCATTTAGTTTTATTAGGTGCCTGCATTGTACTTTTTAAGTCGATGACATACTCCAGCAAACTTATGATTACACAGAATATAACTGATTTCTCTCGCTCAATTTTGCTTGTTCAAGAGCAATAGGAATAGATTGGTAATTGTAAATGCCATAAAATTAACCATATAGGTTGCTGTAGACGTAAGTAACTATTGTAACAAAAATATGATGCTATGAAAAAATTTACACGTAAATACTTTTTAGGTTTTTGTATCATGCTGCTTTTTCCGCTACTGGTTAGCTGTTCAGTTATATCCGGAAGCGGCAGAATGTCTGATGACCCGGCTGTTGCAGCGCAGCAACGTGAAGTAGAACAATTAGAACGGGAAGTACAGGAGGCAGAACGCCTGACGGAAGAAGCTAGTCAGCGTGAAAAAGCTGCGAAAAACAGGTTAAAGGCTGCCGAGCATGAACTGAAAGCCCTGCAGGAAAGGGCAAAAAGAAGAAGTGAGTACTAATACTGCTTCCTTCCTTTGATTTAAATTTCTAAAACCGGTTTATTAAAGAAAGCATTTCAAAATAACAAGCAACCATAATCATTAAACAGTAGGCTCCCCTGATAATCATGACGGGTAAGGCTACTGCTTCATATAGGTTGTTTTACGTGGTATAAGCAGCAACTCTTTTTGCCGGCCGTCTATGTAACGGATCCCGTTTGGCGTGAGAACTGCCTGCTCTTCCAGCATCACCCTTATTTCTTTGTTGTTCCACTCCGGCAGGTTTACTTTAGCGTTAAGTTCTATGGCGTAGGCCGTGTTGTGGCGCAGTGGGTAATCGCCTGTGCCGGGAACGCCCTGTTGCATGTCCCACATACCAATGGCGGGACCGGCGCCGTGGCCGTGGTAGCCGATGGGGTGCGAGTAAATGCTTGCCACTATCTTCTCTTTTTTTGCCTGTGCCAGTGCCTCTTGCAGTACCTTGTTTCCGGTTTTGCCTTCTTTAAACTGGGCCGTAAGAATGTCTTGCAGGCGGTTGCCGGTAGCTAAGGCTTTTCGGAGATACTCAGGAGCTTCTGCCTCGCCGGGCTTTAGCACATAAGCCAGTTGCTGCACATCTGTGTTCAGGCCAAGGTAGGTAATGCCCAGGTCTACGTGCAACAGGTCGCCGTGCATTATTACCTCCACGTCGGGACGCTGTGAGAACGAACGCTGCGAATCGCCGGCTCCAGGGTTTGCCCGCTGTATGTCTACTGTCGGGTGGAACCAGGCATCCAGCTTCAGTTCAGCGATGCGCTCACGGTACCACCACATCACATCTTCAGTAGTAGTAACTCCGGGTTGAATCACACTTTCCGAAAATCCTTCGGCTATAATGCTATGCCCGATACGGCTGATCTGCTCGTATATTTCCAATTCACGGCCTGTTCTTGTCTGCAACCAGTCCACGGCCAGTCTCTCGGCCGATACCAATTTGTTTTTCTGCGCAGCAGGCAGGTAGTGCATCAGGCTATCATATTCTGCTTTGGTTAGACCGTCGGCATGGGCATAGGTAGTGGAATAGTTCAGGCCAATCTTTTTCGGGTTGTGCTCTGCTATCAGCTGTACCAGTCGCTTCCACTGGTTTGGCTCCTGTTCCGGTGCCCAGGCGCCTTTCATAAGGTTGCCGATATCGTAACGGGCAACAGCCAGTCTTTCCACGCCTTTACCCGCGCCTTTGTCATGAAACAGCATAATGGTGCGGCGGCGTGCGGCCAGCTAGGTTGCAGGAAGCATGGTTTTGGCTACAGGGTCTTCGTTATACTCCCGCGCCACAATTACCCACATATCAATGCCCTCACGGCGCATCAGGTCGGGGAGGAGTTTTTCCAGGCGCTCGTGCAGCAGGGCATCTTCCAGGGCAGCTCGTTCGCGCAGGGGCAGAATGTTAGGTATCTGTTGGGCAGCGGCATATTCAGAGGCTACAAGCAGCAGCAGAAGGATGATTATCTTGTTCATAAGTATAAATGGGGCGCCTGTAAGGGTGTTGTCTTAACAAAGATAGCAATCTATGGTACTTTTGCCAGCCGGAAAGGAGGTTAGCAATCAGAAGCAGGTATAAACCTATAATCCCTAAAGCCAACCCTTTACTTTGCCTGTTTATTCTGTGAGTGCCAGCTTTACATAGATCGGGAAATGATCTGACCCAAACTTCGGGAGTCTTTGGATGATTACCACCTTAAATTCATTGGAAACATAGATGTGGTCCAATGGCCACCGCATGATGAGAGAGGTGGCATCAAAGGAATTGTAGAGCCCGCGCCCGATGCGTATGTCACCAAGCTTACTTTCGGTGCCAAACAAGCGTGATGTTTTAGACCAGGCAACATCGTTGAAATCGCCTGCCACCACAGTAGGTAGTTGCCTTTGCTGCACCATTTTTCCCACTTTAAGCAGACTAACAGCTTTTTCTCCTATGTTGTCGGGGTACTTGCTGGGCTTTGGCGGCACCGGGTGCATGGCATGTAACACAAAGGAAACGTTGCCGGAAACCTTTACCTGCGTATGTATGGAAGGGACCTCCTTGTGGTTTAAGAATTTAACCTCCGTATCCCGCAACGGCAGTTTAGAGTACAGCGCTATGCCATAGGTGTTATCCATCGGATAAACCACCCTATGCGGATACATCTCCTGTAGAGCGGTGAGTTGTTGTGACCACCACTGGTTTATTTCCATTGCCAGCACAATGTCCGGGTCTGCGTTATGCACCATTTCCAGGAAATCGGCTACCTGCTCATTCTTCATCCATACATTCGCAACCAGCAGGCTAAAGGTCTGGCTGTTTTCGGCTTCAGCGGGCGTCAAGCTCTCTACTGTTTTGCCTGCTAATGTGGTATATGGAAATATAAAATGCGCTTGAAGTGCGATTGAACTGATCATCCCTGCTAGGAACAGGTAGGAGAGTGACTTCCACCGGTTGTTTAATACCGCAAAAATGATGAGCAAGACAATCAGGCTTATGAGCACCTGCACCCTAGGGAAATCCAGAACTTTCAGGTACCAGAACCGCACATTATAGATCAGGGAGAGAAGTGTTACAACTATAAGCAGAGTGCCTAAGCTCAAGGTAAGGTAGAAGGTAATATTCTTTGCGGTTTTCATAGTAGTATGTTGTACAGCAGCAGTTGCAGCTTGGTTATAAAATAGCCTTAAGAGTGCCAAACGATAGCGTAATGGCATGGTACTAAAGTGTAGGAGTTACGGTTTAAGTTCGTGTTGTGTATCCTGGAATGAGCGTTTTACCTGAACAGCAACAGTAGTTACTATACCCGAAGCTGGCCTTTGGCAAATCGTTTCAGGATGAGGCCCGCAGGTTAATGTCGAGCATCCTCTTTGGTAAAGAAACCTGCATTGTGACTGCAGAAAGCTGACTCCGGCATCTCTTGGAAAGAAATGGAAAAGTGACTTCACAAGTATGTTAATTTGAAGATTAGCACTAGCCCTTGGATGCGATAGCCATGTCGATGCAATAAGCAGCAATGATGCTCAAATTTTTTATGTCTAAAATAAGTAATTGATATGTGAAACTGATCTGTGACTAAGTTACGATTGTGTGATAAAAAAACATTCAGTGCAACATACCAACTTCATTGTGCAATTTTCAGAATATAACATTTACTATCATCTTTTCTTATTAAAGATATACCTGCTGTCTTCAAGGTAAATTTGTACATTAGTGTAATCTTTATCCTTATAACATGCTTCACGAAACACCTGATAACAATAACGAGTTGGCACTGGATTTCCAATTACTATTCGGAGCTATGATCGGGAATTTTGTGATTCTAAAACCAAACCCACCGCACTTTACCATTTTAGCTGTAAGCGACGACATGGTGCAGGTCACTGAAATGGAGAGAGAGGAAATAGTGAGCAGAAGCGTATTTGAAGTATTTCCTGGAAATCCTGATACCACTGAATCGATTGGATTTTCTGTTTTGAGAGAATCGCTGAACAAGGTGGTGGAAACGAAAGAGCTGGACGAGATGCCAGTGGTGCGCTACGACCTGATTAAAAAAGATGGTGGTTTTGAAGAGCGCTACTGGCAGGCTAAAAGCAGGCCGGTAATTGATGCAAAAGGTGATGTGCTGTATATTTTGCACAGTACAAACGATGTAACAGATCAGGTAAAAGCAAAAAAACAGGAAGTCAGCTTTAGAGATTTAGAAAAAAAATACAGCCTCTTTATGCAGGCGACAGTAGCTGTCTGTATCGTTTCAGGACCTGAAAATATTGTAGAGCTTGCCAACAAGGAATACCTTTCCCTGCTGAATAAAACTCCTGACATTATAAGTAAACCTATTTTCGAAATTATTCCTGAAGCCAAAGAGCAGGGATTTCCGGAGTTATTAGAACAGGTACGCATCTCTGGCAAAGCTTTCCATGCTACAGAGTACCCGCTAACGCTGGTAACAGATGGAAAGGAAGAAGTTCATTACCACAATTTCACGTATGGACCTTATTATGTAAACACTGGGGACGAACAGGCTAAAGGTGTTTTCTGTGTAAGTTATGATGTAACAGAGCAGGTGCTGTCCCGCAAAAAAGTAGAGGAAAGCGAGCTGCAGGTCCGTACGATAATCGAAAGTTCTCATCACCCGATAGGGGTGTATGTGGGCAAAGAAATGCGTATACAATTTGCCAACCAGGCGCTGAAAGATGGATTGGGAAAAGGGAACGATATAGTTGGCAAACTATACAAAGACGTATTGCCCGAACTAGAAAGCCAGGAAATTTTTGCGTTACTCGATCAGGTATATACCACCGGAATCCCATTCCAGGCGAAGAATCACCCGGTTGATTTGGTAATAGCCGGTAAATTGAAATCTCATTATTTTGATCTAAGCTTTACGCCCTTATATAATACAGCTGGCGAGGTATATGGCGTAGTTAATACCGGGGCCGATGTAACAGAACTATATCTGGCACATCAACATGTAGCAGAAAGCGAAGAACGTTATCGCACTCTTATTGAAGAAGCACCTATAGCCACAGCACTCTATTTAGGCCCGGAATTAAAAATAAGGTATGCCAACGAGATCATGCTCACGTATTGGGGCAAGGACGAAAGTGTAGTGGGCAAAACCCTTCGTGAAGCTTTACCGGAGTTAGAAAATCAGCCATTTCCGGATCTTTTAGAAAAGGTCTACCGAACAGGCGAAGCTTATATTGGCTTGAAAGAGAAAGCTGATCTTCTTATTAATGGGCGTTTACAATCTTTTTATTTTAATTATACTTATAAACCTCTGTTTAATGCCAGCGGTGAAGTATACGGGCTGCATCATACCGCTAGTGATGTGACCGATGAGGTTCTATTCCAGAACAGGTTAAAAGAAAGTGAAGCTCGTTTTAGGAATCTGGTTCGCGAAGCCTCTGTTGGTATAGTTGTGCTGAATGGTGAAGAATTGCGGATTGATGTCGTAAACGATGCCTATGCCCGTTTGCTTGGCAGTACAGTGGATGAGTTAAGTGGTAAAAAACTGTTTAGTCTTTTACCAGATGCGGAAACAGCATTCAAACCCTACCTTGATCAGGTGATGCGTACAGGGAAGCCGCTCTACTTATATGATCAGCCGTATTATGTTACCCCGAGCAACAAGAAAAATGAAGGCTTTCTGAACCTCGTTTATCAGCCTTACAAAGAAACGGATGGCCGCATTACCGGTATTATGGTGCTGTGCCACGATGTGACCGAACAGGTATTAGCAACCCGAAAATTTGAAGAAGGTATTCGGGACCTGCAAAATCTTGCCGATGCCATGCCTCAACTTGTCTGGATTGCAGCACCGGATGGAAGGGTTACCTATTATAATGAACGGGTATCCCACTATTCAGGTGCTACAAAACTTGAAGATGGAAGCTGGAATTGGGAAAGTCTGGTGATGCCTGTAGATGTTGATGAAACCGTTAAAGCCTGGGATAAAGCTGTACGAGAAGGTTCTGTATATGAGATAGAGCACCGCGTTAAAATGACAGATGGAACCTGGCGCTGGCACCTGAGCCGTGCATTTCCACAGCTCGACAGTAATGGCAAGGTACAGAAGTGGTTTGGTACAGCCACCGATGTGCACGAGAACAAGGAACAGCAGGAAGCCTTAAAAGCAAGTAACATCCACCTAAAGCGCGTTAACAACGACATGGATAATTTTATCTATACCGCTTCCCACGACTTAAAAGCTCCTATCTCAAACATAGAAGGGTTGCTGACTATACTTGCCGATGAATACAGTATTACTAACAGCAAAAGTGATGATGCTCAAATGCTGTTCGATATGATGAAGGCTTCAGTGGATCGTTTTAAGAGCACTATAGAGAGCCTGACGGATGTAGCGAAGCTTCAGCAAGAACACAGTACGGAAGTTGATCGGGTAAACTTAACGGATGTGATTAAGGAAGTGACGCTTGATCTTGCTCCTTTGATCAAAACTACTGGTGCAGTTTTAAGTATTGATGTTGCCGACGATACGTTTATCCGCTTTTCGAAAAAGAATTTACGTAGTGTAGTGTATAACCTGCTGTCTAATGCTATTAAATACAAGGCACATAACCTGGCACCACAAATAGACATCAGTTGTAAGCTGATTTCCCATTATTTTATAATTACGGTTGCAGATAATGGGCTAGGGATGGACGAAGTTAGCTTAGGTTCATTATTCACTATGTTCAGGCGTTTCCACGACCATGTGGAGGGCACAGGTGTCGGTTTATATATGGTAAAAAAGATAGTTGAGAATGCAGGAGGTAGTATTGCTGTTGAAAGTAAAGAAAATGTAGGTACTACTTTTAAAGTGACTATACCAGTTTAGTTACCACCATGCTGCATTGAATTAAAAAGGCCTATTAGAGAAATCTGATAGGCCTTTTTAACTATGGCATAGAAATATCGCAACAACTACATATTTTATCAGGTATTTGCTCCATCAACCTATTTCCTTCTCTCAATTTTTGAGAAGATTTACCCGAAACGCAATGAGAATACTGTTCCTTCTCCTAGTTCAGATTGTACCTGCAAAGTACCCCGGTGGAGCAAAATAATCTGCTTACATAAGCTTAGACCAATTCCGCTGCCCTGTTTTTTAGTACTGAAGAAAGGAATGAATATTTTTTCCTGCACCTCTTTCGACATGCCTGTTCCATTATCTATAATCTTGATCACGGTCTTATTTTCAGAATCGGTGTACGCAGTAAGTGTGATCTCCGGCTCAGGTTGATCTTTTACCGCTTCAATGGCATTTACCAGTAAATTAATCAATACCTGGTCAAGTAGATTGGTATCGGCCTGTATTGCGATTTGTGGCTCTTTAAGAACTATAGTTAGCTGGATGTTTTTCTGAACTAACGTTGGTTGCATAAGTTGTTTCAGGTTGCCAAAAAGCTCCTGCACATTCACCGTTTCCAGATTTAGTTTGGTGATCTTGCTAAGATTACGGTAGGTTTCAGCGAAGCGTAAAAGTCCCTGGCTTCTGCGTTTTATAGTTTCTATGCCTACTTCCAGGTCTTCCACATCAGCCGAAGAAATACCTTTTATAGTTGACTCATGTAAACGGTTCTTTAGCGTATCAGCAAGCGAAGAAATGGGCGCTACAGAATTCATGATCTCGTGCGTCATCACGTTTAGCAGCTTTTGCCATGCCTGAGATTCAGTTTCGTCCAGCGCTTCGTTCACATTCTGGAAAGCTACCAGCTTATAGTTGCTGCCTTCATTTTCGAACCCGGTTGCTGATAGCAATACTTTAAAGGATGCTTTCTCCAGATATGTAGTATGGGCAGTTGCGATTTTAGTATGGCCTGGCTGCAATTTCAGAACTTCTTCATACAGATCCTGGTCACGCTTGGCCAGGTAATGTATGGTTTGCATGTGGGGGAGATGCAGCAGTTTTTTCAGGGGGGCATTCATCAGCACGACTTCACCAGTTGCCACATCATAAGACAGAATACCAGTGTTTACCAATGCCATCACCTGTTGCAGGTTCTGAAACTGCGATTCTTTCTCTTTGCTTAGCGCTTTAAAAGTAGAGTTGATTTCGTTAAATCCTTTTCGTAAAACTTCAAGCTCTACTGGTGCCTGTTTCTCGTTAAAATATCTGTTAAAGTCGCGGTAATGTACAGACTCAACAAACTGGTTGAACTCTTCCTGTGCCTTTTTTAAGAAATGTATGAGCTCATAAACCTGGAAAACCAGAAGGGGTAACAGGAAAACAAGGAGTTCTGACAGGCTATTAACTACAACTATAGCCGGAGCGCTCAACGTGAGCAACAGCAGAACGACTCGTAGTATCAGCCGCCCTTCGAAGGTTTTAAATATCATACTTCCCTAATCGACGGTATAGTGCTGTGCGGGTAATACCTAATTCTTTTGCTGCTCTGGTTAGGTTGCCACTATGCTTTTCAAGTACCCGGTTTATAGTTGCTTTCTCCAATACTTCCAGGTTCGATTCCTGTTGTTGGTTTTCAGGAGCCGGAGATTCGAGTGGGGAGAACAGAATATCTTGGGCTTCGAGTACATGGTTGTCGGCCATAATTACCGCCCGCTCGATGGCATATTGTAGTTCGCGCACGTTTCCAGGGTACTGGTAATGCAGCAGCTTATCGGTAGCAGACTTTGAAAGCTCCGGAACTGGCTTCATGTACTTGGCAGCGTAAACACCCACAAAATGATTTGCTAGCAGGATGATATCATTACCACGTTTGCGAAGTGGCGGCACCATAATTTCCACTGTATTGATGCGGTAAACCAGGTCTTTCCGGAAGCGGGCCTCATTTGCAAGTTCCGCTAAGGGTACGTTTGTAGCGCAAAGCAGCCGCACATCAATATCAATTGGTTCGTTAGAGCCGAGTCTTATGATTTGCCTGTTCTGCAAAACACTAAGCAATTTTGCCTGCTGGTGCAGCGAGATGTTTCCGATCTCATCCAGGAAAATAGTACCTCCGTGTGCAGCTTCAAAACGGCCGGCCCGGTCTTCACGGGCGTCTGTAAAAGCACCTTTTTTGTGCCCGAACAACTCACTTTCGAACAGGGATTCCGTCAGGGCTCCAACATCTACTTTAATAAAAGGTTTGTCGGCACGAAGGGAGTTCTCGTGGATGGCTTTTGCAATGAGTTCTTTTCCTGTTCCATTCTCGCCAAGTATCAGGATATTAGCATCTGTTGGCGCAACTTTTCGGATCTTGAGCAGGATGTCCTGCATGGGCTCAGATTCTCCGAGCAGTTCCGGGCCGGAAATGGTTTTGCTTATAGTTAGTGCTGGCTTTTTTGATACATTATTTTTGCTGGCAAGGGCATCCGAAATTATAGTGAGCAGCTTCTCGTTATGCCAGGGTTTTACAACAAAATCAAAAGCACCTTCCTTTAGCGAGCGGATAGCAAGGTCAATGTCGCCGTACGCTGTGATCATGATAACAGCAGTCTGGGGTTTAAGTGCTTTTATCTTCTTCAGCCAATACAACCCTTCGTTTCCGGTATTCAGTGCACTCTTGAAGTTCATATCCAGCAGCACCACATCAAAAGAGTGCTGGGTTAACAGCGAAACAATTTGCTCCGGGTTCTTTTCCGTAACAATTTCCTTTACCTGAGGCCGTAGTAACAAGCGGACTGCTGTTAAAACATCGGTGTCATCATCAACTACAAGTATGGAAGCTTTTGTCAGGTGCATAATTATCTGGCTATAGTTATTAAAGAAACTATAATTATGCCATTAATACAACATGCTGATGCTGAATCAGTTTTGCGGGTTTGGCAAACTATAAGGTGTGCAAAATCGCACACTTAATGCGCGATTTTGCACACATATTCAGTATATGGTTGTGTAATTGATTGATTCACAGCAATATATTGTTTTGGCATTCGGTATGTAAAGCTAAGCAGGAGCATATATGCCAACTCTATAGATAACCTATAACCTGCAAAACTATGTACCGCAATTACTTTATCACAGCCTACCGAAATCTTTTCAGACACAAGGGTTTCACATTCATCAACATAGCTGGGTTAGCACTTGGCTTAACAGCCTGCCTGCTGATCGGTTTGTTTGTGTACGATGAAATGCAGTATGATAAGTTTTTGCCGGAAGGAGATAAGATATATCGTGTCTACAATGATATGTCAGCTAAAGAGGCAGGTTCGGCTATATCCAGCGTGCCGCCCATGTTTGGTACCACCCTGCAAGAGAGTTTTCCGGAAGTAGAAAAAGTAGTGCGCATACTTATGCTGCAGATGGATGCCAAAAACCTGGTTGAAGTCGGTGACAAAGCGATCTACGAGAAAGGACGCACCTTCTCAGATCCTACTTTTTTCGAAGTGTTTCAGCTTCCGTTTAAGTATGGCTCTCCTGAAAAAGCACTGGCTGATAAATCGTCTATCGTTATTTCTGATAAGTTTTCCGAAAGAGTGTTTGGTGACATAGATCCTGTTGGAAAAGAAGTTAAGGTTAATAAGATAAACTTTATCGTTAAAGGTGTTTTTGAGAGTAATCCGAAGTTTCATTTCCCGGTAAACTTTGTACTCCCGATGGATGCGGCAGAGCTGCCTGCTGATCGTATGAAAAGCTGGGGATGGCAGCAATTCTACACCTATGTAAAGCTAAGGGAAGGTGCAGACCCTGCACTGGTACAAGCGAAATTTACAGACATTGTACAAAAGCAGATCGATGATGATACTAACCAGCCGCATAGCGACCAACCTGTTTTACAACCACTGCACCAAGTGTACCTATACTCCTCCAACCTTCAGTTCGACCAGGCCTTTAAAGGAAACATAACCTACGTCAGGGCACTCAGCATCATCGCTGTTTTTATCCTGCTTATTGCGTGTTTTAATTTCGTGAACCTGGCTACTGCAAAGTCTATGCAGCGGGCAAAAGAAGTTGGTGTTAGGAAAGCCATTGGCGCCAGCCGCACGCAGTTAATGTTCCAGTTTCTCGCAGAAACTATAATTCTTACGCTCATCAGTGTCATTTTTGCGGCTGCGCTTACTTCTTTACTGCTGCCTTCCTTAAACCAGTTTACGGGCAAGGAAATGAGCTTTAATGTATTTTCGGATCCTGCTAACCTGTTGCTTTTACTCAGCCTAACTATAGTTGTGGGCATTCTGGCTGGTCTTTATCCTGCCCTGGTGCTATCTGGTTTTAAGCCTGTAAAAGTGCTGAAAGGGGCGGTAGTGGCTGATAGTAAAGTGGGCCGTATTCAGTGGTTGCGTCACGGGCTTATCGTAGTGCAGTTTGCCTTGTCTATTTTCCTGATCATAAGTGCAACTATAGTTTACAAACAGGTAGCGTACCTGCACAACAAAGATCTCGGTTTTAATAAGGAGCAAATCATGTTCTTCCAGATGCGTGGCGATAATATGTTTGCAAATTATAAGACCTTTAAAAATGAACTGGCAAAAGCTCCGGGTATAAAAGATGTATCTATAGGTTATGGTTTCCCGGGAGATGCTACTGCCGGAGACAGGATAATTGTGCCTAAGAACGGAGAGAAAGTTCATCACGGCGCTACTATGCTGATGGTAGATTTCGACTACATCGAAACGCTGGATGTTAAAGTAATTGCAGGAAGGACGTTCTCCGAAAAGTTTGCAACAGATGCCGATAAAGCCTTTATCATAAACGAAACTGCGGTAAAAGATCTGGGGTATGGCTCACCTGAAAAGGCGTTAGGGCAGCCGCTGCTATGGCCGGTTTGGAGCGATACAAATCCTGATTCCTTAAAAGAAGGGAAGATAATCGGTGTTGTGAAAGACTTTCATGTAAAGAGCTTATATGATAAAGTAGAGCCAACTGTGCTTCAGATTTTTCCGGGGGCTAACATAAAAGTTGCTGTTAAACTGGATGAAGCTAATGTTGCCGGTTCAATAGCTAATGTAAAGCAGGTATGGTCTAAGTTCTCCCCTGATTATCCGCTCGAATACATCTTTATGGATGATAACTTCGAGAAGATGTATACCTCTGAAGACAAGCTTAAAACCCTGCTTTGGATATTTACCGGCATCGCCATTTTTGTTGCCTGCCTGGGGTTATTTGGCCTGGCTGCCTATGCTGCCGAACGCAGGAAAAAAGAGATTGGAATACGCAAAGTGTTAGGTGCCGAAAATCATACTATAGTTGCGTTGCTGTCTAAAGAGTTCCTGAAGTTGGTAATTGTGGCCGCACTCATTGCTTTTCCCCTTGCCTGGTACGCGATGAATAAGTGGCTAGAAGACTTTGCCTACCGCATTGATATTTCACTCTGGGTATTTATAGTTGCCGGTCTGGTAGCTGCTGCTGTGGCGTTCTTCACGATCAGTTTCCAGGCTATAAAAGCTGCCCGGGCAAACCCCATACTTAACTTAAGGTTTGATTAAATGATGGGTGAGTTGTTCTGAAAATCCAGGTATGCCGGTATGGCAAAGTTCAGGTGTGAAGCCTATTAAAATTTAAGCTGAACTATAGCCGTGTTCTTTTCCATTTGCCTTGCCTGAAAAACCACCAGCTTACCAGCGCGTGAAAGGAGTGGCAAATAGCTATAGCTATAAAGATCCCAGTCGCTTCCAGTTCGAGTATTAAAGCCAGGAAGTAAGCTAACGGAATCTCGAGCAGCCAGAGTACGCCGATGTTAATGAGCGCCGGTGTTCTGGTATCGCCGGCACCATTAAATGCCTGTATCATGACCATGCCCAAGCCAAAGAACACATACCCAAGCGTGATGATCTTTAGAGCTTCTGAAGCGATACTGATCACTTCAGGATCCTGGGAAAAGAAAGCAGACAGCTTCTCACCGAAAAGCAGGAAGACCAACGTAACTATGGCCATGAAAATCACATTATAACGGGCGGTGAGCCATACAGCTACTTCGGCTCTCCGGGCTTTAAGTGCTCCAAGGTTTTGGCCAACTAATGTGGCTGCTGCAGAACTAAGGCCCCAGGCAGGTAACAGTGTGAAAATGATGATCCGGAAAGCTATCGTATAGCCCGCAAGGGCATTGCTACCGAACTCAGCAATAATGCGGGTCAGGAAGATCCAGCTGGCTGAGTCGATCAGGTACTGCCCTATACCACCCGAAGAAACTTTTAAAATTTTGAGAATCACTGAAAAGCGGATAACAAGGTTCTTGCGCAGTATCTTTAGCGAGTGTTTACCGTTGAGCAAATGGTAAAGCTGGTACGCCACACCCACACTTCTGCCTATAGTTGTAGCCCAGGCAGCACCTTCCAGCCCGAGGCCTGTAAACGAACCCATGCCGAAGATCAGGATAGGATCCAGAACTATATTTACAGAGTTTGCGATCCAGAGCGCGCGCATGGCCAGGTGGGGTAATCCTGCTCCCCGGAAAGCTCCGTTTATCAGGAAAAGCAGGATGATAGGAAAGTTTCCTGCAAAGATGATACGGGCATAATTAACACCAGTGGACACTACTTCCGGGGTTGCACCCATGAGCGTTAGTATTTCAGGGGCAAAGTAAAACGCGACAGCACCCAGCAAAAAGGCTAAGCCGGTACCGGTCACCAGCAACTGGAATGTGATATTGCCTGCCTTATGATAATTCTTTTCGCCATACCGCCGCGATACCATGGCCGTTGCTGCGATACTTATGCCCATTCCCACGGCATAGATCAGCATCAGGATTGACTCTGTCAGGCCTACAGTTGCCAGCGCATCTGCCCCAAGCCTCCCAACAAAGAAAATATCAACCACAGCAAACAGAGACTCCATTAGCATCTCCAGAATCATGGGAATAGCCAGCAACACAATACTTCTCCGGATACCCAGCGTCGTATAGTCCTGCTCTTTACCTTTAATAGCAGCCCAGACCAGTTGGAAGTACTCGCTGGCTTTGTCTGAAAACATAAAATATAGTAGATTTTGTAAATTGTTCACTGCTTTTACGTATTGCTCTATTGCGGGAATATAATTTTTTTATCATTAGGTGCTTCTACCATATATTTTCCTGCTATTTTAATTTTATATCGCCTTGCTTGATAATAAATCAATATGTCGGGAATAGACTTTGAGGGAGAGACTGAACAGAGCCTTGTAGCTGCATTACGTGAGGGCAGACAGGAAATGCTCGGTAAATTATATGATGCCTATGCCCAGGTAATGATGGGTATTATATCCCGGATAGTGCATGATACTGAACTGGCAGAACAGGTGCTACAGGAAACATTTGTAGCTATCTGGTCTCGGATCGGAGTTTATGATGCTTCTAAAGAACGCCTGCTTACCTGGGGGTTGTCCATAGCCCGCGGTATAGCTCTTGAGGCTGTTAAATCGCAACGTTATCCTAATACTTCTGACTCTCTGAATAACCCATCAACACTTTCACAGCAAAATAAAAAAGTGAATTTGCATAACGGGCAGGTAAAAAAACAGGATCTTTGCACACTTGCTCCTAAGGATAGAATGGCGCTGGAATTACTTTACCTCAAAGGCTATACATGCGAAGAGGCTGCAGGTAAATTGGATATGACGGTGGAAGAACTAAAGACAGTTTTAAAAAGAGCTTTCAAACATTTAAAGGCAGAGAGAGCAGCATGAATCCTATTACTGAATTTATAGAGTCTGGCATCCTGGAACTATATGTGATGGGCGCCGCCAGTCCGGAAGATATACGTGCTGTTGAGCAAATGGCTATTGCCCATCCTGAAGTAAAGCAGGAAATAGAGCAGATAAGCCAGGCTATAGAATATTATGCGCAGACCTGTGCCATAAAGCCACGAAGAACTGTTAAGACGCTCGTGATGGCAACTATAGATTACCTGGAGCGGATGAAGCAAGGCGAACTGCCAGAGTCTCCGCCGGTATTAACACCAGCATCTAAGGTCAGTGATTATGATAAATGGCTGGCAAATGAACAGGCTATACTTCCGGAAAATGCCGAAGGAATATATGCCCGGATCATAGGTTATACTCCAACTGCCACCACGGCAATTATATGGGTAAGTGAAGAAACAGAGCAGGAAGTGCACCATGACGAATACGAACGGTTTCTGGTTGTGGAAGGTACCTGTAAAATGCAGGCTGGAGATAATACTTTTATGTTAGGGGCAGGTGATTATTTTGATATTCCGTTGCACACACCACACCAGTTAACAGTTACATCTAAAGTACCCTGCAAAGCTATTTTGCAACGCCTGAGCGTAACCTGAGAATTTCTTAACTATAGGTATAGCCGCCATTTTTTTTGCGTTAGCTCATTTTAAGTAATGTTACTATAGCCAGAAACTAAATATACTTTCTTATTCTATCTCCAATCTCCGGCAGTTACTCCTGTAGGTGCCCTTTAGCTAAAAGTATATCCAGGTTTAAAGGAATAGCTTTAACTAGGTTACAGTTCTCTGTCCTGCTGCATGGCTATTATAACTAACAGCGTAGGGATACGATCTGGATTGCAGACAAAGATCAGAGTTTAATACCATTGCCTCCTGCTACGAACAGTTACAGCTTGGGTACCGCCGTTTAAAACGGCATAGTCCTGCTATTGCCTTTTTTAGGCTAAAATAAGTACACGGTTTACCCATTCCTGTAGTACTACGCTGAATGTAGTCCGGCCTATTATCCAGATCACGAAATATACCTTATCTTTAAATCGTAACCTTAGATCTCATTTCTTATTATACAGATTGATAAATGATGAAGCTCGTCCAGACAATCCTGCTGGTTTTACCCATCCTTACGTTTGCACAATCTAAACCAGCTCCTAACCTGGTTCAATATGTAAACCCCATGATCGGGACTGCTAAAATGGGACATACATACCCGGGGGCAACGGTTCCGTTTGGCATGGTGCAGCTCAGCCCTGACACCGACACGATACCCTATGAAGTAAATGGCAGGTATAACAAAGACGTGTATAAATATTGCGCCGGTTATCAGCACGACGACAAAACTATAGTTGGTTTTAGTCATACCCATTTCAGCGGTACCGGGCACTCAGACCTGGGCGATTTCCTGATCGCACCAACCACGGGCAAACTACTGCTGAACCCCGGCACCGAAGATAAACCGGAATCCGGTTACCGTTCAGCCTTCTCGCATACCAGCGAACAGGCGGAACCGGCCTACTATAAAGTAAAACTCGACGACCACAACATACTGGCAGAACTTACGGCTACCAACCGTGTGGGTATGCACCAGTACACTTTCCCTAAGTCTGATGAAGCCCATATAATTCTTGACCTGATGTCGGGAATTTATAACTACGATGGCAAAACCACCTGGACCTTTGTACGCGTGGAGAATGATACCCTGATCACCGGTTACCGCCAGACGAATGGTTGGGCCCGTACCCGCACGGTATATTTTGCTATGGCCTTCAGTAAGCCCTTTTACCAGTATGGCAACAAAGATTACTCAGAAGCGCAGGTATACAAAGGCTTCTGGCGCAAGTTCGACCAGACCAAAAACTTCCCGGAGTTTGCGGGCAAAAAGCTTCGTGCCTATTTCGACTTCAAAACACAGGAAGGGGAGAAGATAAAGATCAAATTTGCACTCTCGCCGGTGAGTACCGAAGGCGCCCTGGCAAACATGCGCGCCGAGATTCCGCACTGGGACTTTGACCGTGTGAAACGCGAAGGGCAGGCACTCTGGAACAAGGAACTGAACAAGGTAGTGGTAGATGCCGGCAAAGATGACCTGGTGAACTTTTATACGGCTATGTACCATTCCTTTTTAGGGCCAACAACTTATATGGATGTGGATGGCAAGTACAGGGGTCTAGATATGAATGTGCATCAGGCCGATGGCTTCACCAACTATACCAGCTTTTCGCTCTGGGATACCTACCGTGCCCTGCATCCGCTGTTCAGCATTTTGCAGCCTGCCCGCAACAACGATATGGTAAAATCCATGCTGGCGCATTACGACCAGAGTGTACACAGCATGCTGCCGGTCTGGTCGCATCATGCCAACGAGAACTGGTGCATGATCGGGTACCATGCGGTGCCGGTAATTGCTGATATGGTCATGAAAGGGATGGCCAATTTTGATGCAGACCGTGCCCTGGATGCCAGCGTGCAAACGGCCCGCACCCGCTACTACGATGGACTGGAATACTACATGGATATGGGTTACGTGCCCGAAGACAAGAATGGCTCATCAGTATCTAAAACCCTGGAATATGCTTACGATGACTGGTGCATTGCCCAGATGGCGAAAAAGCTGAACAGGCAGGATATTTACGAAGAGTTCAGCAAGCGTGCCCGGAACTATAAGAATGTATATGATGCCAGGACTAGTTACATGCGTCCGAGACTAAGCGATGGTACCTGGAAGAAGGAGTTTGACCCACTTGATACACATGGGCAGGGCTTTATTGAAGGCAACTCCTGGAACTATAGTTTGTATGTGCCACACGATCCGGCTCAGATGATCGCTATGATGGGAGGGAAGGCGCGCTTTGTTCAGCACCTGGATTCACTTTTTACCATGGAGCTGCCGGACAAGTATTTCGAGAATACCGAAGACATTTCCAGGGAAGGAATTATCGGGAACTATGTGCACGGTAACGAGCCAAGCCACCATGTAGCCTACCTTTACAACTGGACAGATCAACCCTGGAAAACGCAGGAGCGCACACGCATGGTATTAAAAGCCATGTATAAACCAACTATAGATGGCCTGGGAGGTAACGATGATTTTGGCCAGATGAGTGCCTGGTATATCTTCAGCGCGTTGGGTTTTTATCCTGTTGCGCCAGGTTCCGAACAATATGCCATTACCAGCCCGGCCATTAAATCGGCAAGTATAAACCTGGAGAATGGCAGGACTTTTATAGTTGATGTAAAGAACCAGAAGGACAGGAATGTGTACATTCAGAAAATGGAGCTGAATGGACAGCCGTTTCACCGCACGTACCTGACGCATTCCGAGATCATGAAGGGTGGCAAGATCACGTTTTATATGGGGAGCAAACCGAACAAGAAACTGATGGCAGTTGCCCCGTAAGCACGAACCAGCAAAGAGTTATAAAACAGGAAAGCATCTTAAACCAGAGGTGTTTTCCTGTTTTATAGGAATATTACAGGTTAATTGTTCAGTAGAACGAAGCGAGCATTTCGGTTAGTTACTTGTTATTGGAAGGCCGGCGACTGATGTGTTAGTAACAACCTTGCCTGATATGTCCTGCCTGATACTTGCTGAAGTAAAGCTGAGCTTTGATATTATTGTAACGCACGTGCACAACTACGATATTAAAAAGCTGCTGTCCGATTCCAGCAAATCTACTATGGAAGTGGAGACCGCACTGGCGACCCAACTCCATCAATTTAAGGGATATTCATTTTTAAGCTGTCATTCATGACTGGCGTAGGGCCCGCTTTAAGTCAGAAACCTATTTTGGATGTATTGAAGAGGCTTTCAGACAGATATCTCACAGCCAGACTGGGACCTCTTGGCTCTCGTATCAGGCAAGTTGAGATGACATTTTGCTTAGGTTAACACAATTGATCAGCAACCTCCCTTGCCGGCAGTAATGGATAATGATATCTCTCATTTTTTAATGTAGCCTAAACGGGGTACTATTGTCTTTAGGTTTAGAGTTACCTTTTCTCATGTTTGACTTAATTAAACTGCTCACCAACCAAACGCGGTCAGAAATGCAGCTGCTGACAGATGACGTTAGCTGCCCTTGTCGCCGTTTTTTAGTAGATGGAGTATATATTTATATTAACGACCACATGCTGCTGAAAGAACTAACCCCCTTTTTGGGAGAAGGTGATGAAATAAATGCGGAAGGAATGGCTAACCTGAAAAAACGTTATATGGCTTCTGATAAATAATCTGCTGTTGATACTTTATAAAGACCATCTCATCCAACTGGATTATGATCCTGCTGAAGACCTTTTAAGGACCAGCCTGCAAACTGTCCGGCCTTACGATGCGGCTGAAGTCCGGAGTACCTTTATCTCTATTATTGCCTGTGTAAAAGATTACAACATTACCCGCCTGCTCCTGGACTTCACGAGCAACACTTACGATCTGTCCGAATCAGAATACAAGACCACTATGGCCCAGCTAACGGTAGGCCTGCTGCAAACCTCCCTTCGGAAAGTGGCCCGCCTGACCACGCCGGATAACACACGTGAATACAAGATCGCTTCTATGTTAGGTAATATTAAGGATGCTGTGCCCGTGCCTGTGCAAGTACAGATGTTTGACAACAGGGATGAAGCTATGCGGTGGCTGCTGCACAAATAAACCTTGCCTTACAGTAAGCTCCCTTAGTTTGCATAATGCCCCGGGAAGAAGCCTTTTTACATGAGTTACAATTCCAGAAGGCTTTCAATTACTATAGCGGATAGGTAATTTTCAGGAAAGCTATGGTTGTTACTTTACATACTGCTCCTGTTCGGTCTTTCTTAATAAGCCTAAGCCATGAAGCGTTTGCAGCAGGCTGTCGATCTGTTGCAGGCGCTGCGGTTGCTGTGGTTTGGCTACAGGCTTGAACTGAACTATAAGGTCTTCGGCGGTGGCTGGGCGCTCGTGTAGTTGCAGGGCGCGTTGCACGGCCTGTGCCTGCTCCGAAAGCGTTTTTGGCCAGGCCAGGGTTTCTTTGGCGGTGGCTTTTATAGTTTTGGCTTTTGCTTCTATGCCCATGTCGGTTTGCTGGGTGCCTTGCGGGTTCTGGTACTCGGGGCGGAGCCAGCGGATGTGGCCGCGTGCTTCTTCGCCGGCGCGTTCCTTATTCAGCGCAACCAGGCGTTCCAGTATTTCTTCTTCGGGCAGGTTGGCGGGCCAACTATAGGCGGCGGCAACAGCGGCATCGAGCTCGGTGTGCAGTTGCAACAGTATACTGACCAGACCTTGTTCGTGGGTTTTCAGTTCTTTGGCATTCAGTGGCTGGCCCGACCGCAGTTTCTCCAGCACGTTATACATGTCTGTTATAGTTAGCGTGGGGTGCTGCGCCTGCCGCTGCTTGCGGTGCGCGTCTAGCTGCTCGGCTATAGTTCGAATCTGCTCCTTCTGCGAGTCGGTGGCGGCAGGGAAGGGGAATTTACCAAAACAGTCGGAGTGATTATAGTTAGAATCATTTCCAACTCCAAGCCAACCTCCTGTTGCCATAGCCCAAGAAACATGAATCGTACTTGTTAAAACCCCTAATTGATAATAATCATCAAGAGCAATCGCTACTATTTTTGCATCAGGTATAAATGAGGAATCAAGGAAGCTGAAAATTCTATGTTTTGCTGTTCTGCAAGTAGCGATATACTTTGTTATACCTTTAGAAGCGCTTCTAAACATAGGAGCATTTTCACCAAAAAGCCACCAGTTTTTACGACGTGTTTCTCTTCTGTTTAAATCTCTCTCAGGCTTAACATATGTGAGCAGGTGATGATATAAAGTAGGCTGTGCTGTTCTAGCTTTTTCTTCATTGAATCCAGTAAAATCTATTACGTACTTCTGCTCAAATCTTTGGACAAGATCTCTTCCTATAGCATAAGGGCGTAATGTTGATGGCAAGTTTTCTAATTCAAAGCCATACTTCTCTACATCAGCTTTAGACAATCTGAACCCTAAACCAAGAGGATTTGCACCTTGACTTGCTAGCTTGCTGTTAGCTTTAAGCATTTCAGTCTGAGCTGTATTTGCACCTACTGTTATATCACTATGAATTCGACCTTCTTTCTCTTGTATTACAATCTTAATTTCTACACCATCTGTTTCATCTTCTTTGACTACACTCTGTAATCTCCCACTAAGTTTACCTTTTTCAGCAACAGTAATAGCAATTCGAACAGCTGCTCCATCTGCGCTATCAACCCATGGGTGATCAGGAAAAGCATATATCAGAGAAAGAGGTGAGTTTGATTCCATAAAAGACTCAATCATCTTTCTATTGAAAGCTTGGGTGATACTATTAGTTGTAATCAGACCAAACCTTTCTGCCTTTCCAGCTTGTACTATATCAGCTGCTTTATGCCACCAGTACATTACGAAGTCCATACTGTCTGGAACTATACCTTTGTAAGCTTCTCTCAACGCTTCGGTATAGCCATCTCCCAAAGCATCGCGCATGCGCTTATTGCCCACAAACGGCGGGTTGCCTACTATAAAATCGGCTTCGGGCCAGGTGGCGGGTTTGGGGTCGAGGTAATCGTAAACTATAGTTCGGGCGGTTTCGTCGGGTACTTCCTGTCCGGTAACCGGGTGCGTTTTGGTGCTGTGGCCGTCCCAGCGGGTAACAGGCTGGTTGTTGGCGTCAAGGCGCGGTTTGCGGTCGGAGTAGCTCAGCACCGCGTCCTGCTGCTTTATGTTGCCATACTCGCGCAATATAGGGTTGCTCAGGCGGGTGGCCGAGCCGTGCGCCCTGAAGTGCCATTGCAGATACCCGATCCAGAGCACCACGTCGGCAATGGCCGCAGCCCGTGGGTTTACTTCCAGGCCCAGCAGCTGCGCCGGCGTTACAGTATAGCCGCCTGTCATGTCGAGCGTTTTCTGCCCCGGGAAATGGTCGAGGTACCCGGTTACTTCACCTTCCAGCCTTTTAAGGTGCTCCAGGGTTACGTACAGAAAGTTGCCGCTTCCGCAGGCCGGGTCCAGCACGCGCACCGAGCACAAACGGCGGTGGAAGTTTTCTATCTCTTTGCGGGCTCCGGCTTCGTCGCCGTTATCTTCGAGTATAGCCGAGGCGGTGCGGGCAGCTTCCCACTCTTCGCGCAGCGGCTCAATTACTGTTGGCATAACCAGGCGCTCTACGTAGGCGCGGGGCGTGTAGTGGGCACCCAACTTGTGGCGCTCGCGCGGCTGCAAAGCCCGCTCCAGCAACGTACCAAAAATGGCTGGCTCCACGTCGGCCCAGTCGGCCTCGGCGGCAAGTATAAGCAGGTCTAATTGGGCTTCGGTAATAGGCAGCGCTTCGGGGTCTTTAAACAAATAGCCGTTAAACTGCGGGATGTTGGTGCGCAGGGCCGCATCAAAACCGCCACGGTCCATACTTTGCCACAGCGCCTGCAACGCGTGCGGGAAGTAGGTGATGTTGTGGCGGTAGTCCTGCAGCAGTTTGGTAAACGACTTTTCGGGCAACAGCTGCACGTCTTCGGCAAACATGGTAAACAAGCAGCGCATCAGGAATCCCGACACCTGCTCCGGGGTATAGCCGGTCTGCTCTAAAGAGGCAGCCAGTTTCGCCAGCCGTTCGGCCAGCGCACGCGTTACCCGTGCTGCACGTCGGCTTGGGTCCAGTTCCAGCGGCTCGGTAAAGAGCAAACGCAGGCGCTCGCGCACTTCAATGCGGTGCAGCTCATCTAAGGTAATTCTATAGTTCTGCGGATCAGGGAAGGGTACATAGGTCTTTCCCTGCCGCGCAAAGTCAGCATACAGATCCAGGCAATAACCCACATCCACAACAGCCAGAAACGGTGGCCAGCCTTCGGTGGTCGGCAAAGAGCGGGCATAGCGCAGCGCCTGTTCCTTGGCCTTTTTCATTTCGCGGTCCCAGGTACGGGTGTCGCGGGTGGCGGTACCAGTTTTGGTTTTTGCCCGTTCCGCGCCCAGCATTTCGGCCTCGGTTATAGTTGCTTTGTCGGCGCCCTGCTTGGCTTCCAGCACAAAACAATCCTTCTTGTAAAGGTCGATAAAGTTGGTGCTCGTCTTGCCCTCCCCGTCATCAAACACCACAGGCCGCTCAAAAGTATAGCTTGCCTCGTGCACCTTGTCGGTGGCCGGCTGCGGCTTCTCCACGCCCAACAGCTCACACAGCTCGGTTAAAAACAGCTGGTAGTTAGCACGTTCCGAAGCACCGGAGGCTTTCCAGCGGGCGATGAAGTTTTCTATAGTTGGGGTAGCGGTAGAGGGCATGTTTGTTTCCGTGTTTGGCTATAGTTTACAAAATGCAGTTTAGGAAAATTTAAGGAGAAAATAAGAATCACACAACCGGAATCATGAATTTTCTATGGGCTGGAGATGCTGGTAACACAGGTTTCGGACTATAGTTTAATGTTCGGACGAAAACTAGTATTATAATTTTAAGAATATCTAATTGATTAAATACAATATAGTAATAACAAAATAGTGCAATTAAAAATAAACTAATTTAAACTTAATCAATATGTTATCGTATCACTTCAATCTATAAATGTAATAATTCAACTATATACCAACGCAAACATTTTTTACCCTCTTACACCTTTCTTTTATGAAAACACCTAAAATTTCTCTATTCTGTATTGCCTTAGGGTTCCTGACTGTATCCTGTGAAAAAGATATGGAAGAGATGGATATTAAATCAAGTTCATCCACTCAAAACTCTGTTACTCTGTCGGGTGCAGTAAAGCTTGACAATACTATAACCCTGAAAAATTCAGCTGAGCTTGCGCTTATAAACGAGAGCCTAAGGGATTATTTGGTAGTGAACAATGCCATTGAGCCTACTACATGTGGGCCTACTGAATTTGTAACCGTGCAGAATAAGTATATCAGCCAACTTGGGCAGGAACTTGTTCCGGCATTTGGTGGAGCTATCGCAAACTATCTGTTTGGCCTTTACATGGATATTAACTTTGTTTCGGCCTATTTAGACCAGACTGAGCCACAGACCTTCGGGGAAAAAGGAGAGTACACCAATTTTATGACCAAGCGAAAGCGAGAACTGGAAAGCTTCTGGAACATGCCGGGTGAGATTAGAGTGAACGGGCAACATAACGCAACGCTAAATGATCGTGATAAAGTAGCTTATATCTTATTTAACTACTTCTCTGGTTTTGCTACTGAAGCAGAAGCATACGAATACGCAGACCTGCTGATAAGCCTTAATGCTGAATTTTCTACTTTGCCTGAATCTCCTTTCTTTTCGGCGGATGGTTTTGCTACGAGTGGTAACCTGATTGTGATTGGGGATGGACTTGTGAAAATTGTAGCAGAGTCGGGTGTTGAGCAAGACATTGTTTGGACTGGGGTACTGGCACACGAATGGGCGCACCAGATACAGTTTGATAACTTTAAAACCTGGTACCCGAATGGTGCCGGCGCAACACCAGCAGAAGCAACCCGACATACAGAACTGGAAGCAGATTTCATGGCAGCCTATTATATGACGCATAAGCGCGGTGCTACCTATAACTGGAAACGTGTAGAGCAGTTCTTTACTCTTTTCTTCCAGATAGGAGATTGCAGCTTTACAAGTTCCGGGCACCATGGTACACCAATGCAACGTATGGCAGCAGCACGCTTAGGTTACGAACTAGCGAATGGGGCACAAGTGCAAGGTCAGATCCTGACCCCACAGCAACTACATGAAATATTCGTAGCTAGCATTGGTCAGATACTGTAGCAAAGGAATACGGAAACTATTATATCAAAAAGCCCCTGCATACCAGTTGCAGGGGCTTTTTGATATGACAGATTCGAGCCATTGTTGGTGTTTTCACCAACAATCCAGGTGCCTAACCCTTTATACTTGCTGGTGAAAACACACAGCAAGGGCGTATACTGAAGCCAGATAAAACACTAAACAGCTTCGTAGTTAAATGCCTGTTGGTGAACGACTATTTTAAGTCCTAAGCCCGAAATTTACCTGACAGACGTTGAGTAAGTAGAAACAAACCTCATGGGGTAAAGCAATAAAGAAAAAGGGAAAAGCGATCAGAATGATTGCTTTCCCCTTTTAGAAGATAACAGGAATGTACTATCAAACCATTTCCATAATTATCTGATAGTTTTAGAAGAGTTTTATGCGCTGTGATTATTTTAGAATTAGTGTATTCCTAACGCCATTTTAATCAAACATACACCCGCTTGTAGACAAATAAATTGCTGGTGTTATTCAGGAGCTGTTACTTATTCTGTTGCTGCCAAACTTCCAGTTCTTTAATTTCCTTGTTTTGCTGGTCTATGGTTTTCTGGGCCAGTTGCTTCATTTCTTGCGTCTTACCTGTTTTCAGATATTCTTTTGCAATTTCGTTGCCCATCAGGTGGTGGTGTATCATCATGGTAGCAAAGTTTTGATCAGTGCTCATGTTGCTCATATCCTGCTGGTGCATCTGCTGCATCATGCGGTTCATGGGGTGCATCATGCGCATAGTCGTGGCTGTGTCTCCTTTGGTTGGCGTGTGTTTACTTGTAAAAGCCTGCAGCTTTTGTATATCTGTCTGGTTCGATTGTTTTATCCTTTGTGCAATTTCCTTTAGCTCACTGTCGGTACCATTCGCAATTTCTTCATCGGCCATTCTAATGCCAGCCTGTTGGTGGTGTATCATCATCAGAGCAAAATCATAGTCCGGGTCGCCTGTCATTTGTGTGCGTACACCGCGCATTTTCTGCATGTTCTGGTGCATGTGGCCCATCATGCCGCCCATTTGCCCGCCGCCCATCATAGTTGTATCCTGCATCATGTCGTCGGTAGCCATATCGGCTGTGTCTTCGGTAGTTGTAGTTTCGTCTGTGGTAGTGCCTTCGTTGCCACATGCTGCTAAAAAGAAAACAATTCCTGCCCATATGGCAAGATGCTGTAAGTTTGTTTTGAACCCTCTCATAATTTGTTGTGGATTAAATAAAGTATAGTGCCTGCTACTGTATACGCTTGTTATTTCAGCATGGTAAAATCCTGTATGACATGCTTTACACGTTTTGACTTACCTGATCTCTCTTCGTAGTAACTGCGCGTTGATGGCCACGATCACGGTGCTTAAGCTCATCAGTGCTGCCCCCACAGCCGGTGATACCATAATACCCTGATTGTAGAGCACGCCTGCTGCCAGCGGCAGCGCGATCACGTTGTAGCCTGTGGCCCAAACCAGGTTCTGAATCATCTTGCGGTAGGTGGCTTTGCCGAAAAGGATAAGCGAAGCGATATCCTGTGGGTTGCTGTTCACTAATATGATGTCGGCGGTTTCGGCGGCTACGTCGGTACCCGAACCAACAGCAATGCCTACATCGGCTTGGGCAAGGGCAGGGGCATCGTTCACACCGTCGCCGGTCATGGCTACAAATTCTCCTTTGGTTTGCAGTTCCTTTACCTTTTCCTGTTTCTGGTGAGGCAGCACGTTGGCCAGGTAACCATCCATTTTCAATTTATCGCTCACGCTTTTGGCTACGCGTTCGTTGTCACCGGTTAGCAGCAGGTTTTTAATACCATTCTCTTTCAACACACGTATCGCCTCTGCCGATTCCTCGCGTATCTGGTCGCGCATGGTAATGTAGCCAACAGGTTTTCCGTCTACTATAGTGTACACCACAGTTTCCACGCCTTCCTCGGCCTCGCTGGCAGGTACGACAATGTTGAACTCTTTTATATAGTTAGGACCCACCACTTTCACCTCGCGGCCTTCTACTATGCCTTCCAAACCCTTACCGGGCAGGTAATTAAATGATGTTGATGCTGGTACGGTTATGCTTTGCTCTTTTGCTCTTCTGAGAATACTTTGTGAAATGAAATGTTCCGAGTTCTGCTCCACACCAGCTGCCAGGCGCAGCATTTCGCGCTCGTCTATAGTTTGATCAAACGTCACGACGGATGCGATTTCGTGTGAGCCCTGGGTAAGCGTTCCGGTTTTGTCGAAGATGATGGTGGTGATCTTGCGGGAATTTTCGAAGGCAGTACGGTTGCGGATAAGAAGGCCGTGATTGGCCGACACAGCCGTAGAAATAGCCACTACCAGCGGTACGGCCAGCCCCAGCGCATGCGGACAGGAAATCACCATAACCGTAACCATACGTTCCAGAGCAAAAGCGAAGTCCTGCCCCAGCAAAAGCCAGACTGCCAGCGTCCCGAAGCCAGCTATCAATGCAATATAGGTAAGCCATTTGGCGGCCCGGTCGGCCAGGCGCTGTGTTTCCGATTTAGTTTTCTGCGCTTCCTGCACCAATTTTATCACTTTGTTCAGGTAGCTGTCTTTTCCTGTAAACTCTACCCGGACCCGAAGTGCCCCATTCCCGTTAATGGAACCCCCAATCACTTTCTCGCCTTTCGTTTTCTTCACCGGTTTGCTTTCGCCGGTCAGCATGCTCTCATTCAGGTGGCTTTCACCGTCTTCCACCACGCCGTCGGCAGGTACTTTTTCACCGGGTTTTACAAGTATCAGGTCGCCCTTCTGAATGTCTTCAATCCGTATCTTAACTGTTTCACCATCCCGTATCAGCATGGCTTCGGCGGGCATCATACTTACCAGCAACTCCAGCGCTTTAGATGCACCCAGCACCGAGCGCATCTCTATCCAATGCCCCAGCAGCATGATAACTATAAGCGTGGCCAGCTCCCAGAAAAAATCCATGCCGGGTAGGCCAAAGACTATAGCCGTACTATACAGGTAAGCCACTGTAATAGCTACTCCGATCAATGTCATCATGCCCGGTGCGCCTTTCTTTACTTCTTCGGCCAGTCCTGTTAAAAATGGCCAGCCGCCATAAAAGTAGATGATAGAGGAAAGTATGAAAGCCGTGTAAATGGCATATGGCACATCCAGTGTAAAGCCTAAAATGTGCTGCACCATCGGACTCAGGATAATAACAGGAATAGATAATACAAGCGACACCCAGAATCGCTTTTTGAAGTCTTCGATCATCATGCGGTGATGATCGTGGCCATGCTCGCCGTGCGGAGGATGGCCGGTAGTGTCACGGTGCATGGCTTGTTCGTGTCCGTGCAGTGTTTTTTCTTCCAGTCGCTCGGTTATCTGATCTTTCTGCTTCTTTGGCTGTTGGTTTGGATTATGCTCGTGGTGCTGATGGTCCATGGTTTGGTCAGTTCATTAACAAAAAATACGCAGACACTGGCTGCGTATTTTTATACTCTTAATGCGGATGTTCCGTTTACAGGTACCTAACCTGAGGCCTTATAACGTCTATATGCACCAGCTGTGCGCTTTAGTTCCCGGCTATAGCAAAGCTACAAAGTGCCTCAAAATATAAGTGCTGCCACCAGCATACTTGCTCTGTTCCGGATGATCTCTTTTTGTGTTTTACAACCTTATGCGCAACGGTGGTTGTGGTATGCAAATTTGCTGCACTTTTAAAAGCAGCCCCTGGCAGTACCGAAAACTGAACTTCACGAACAGGCCCAAGAGAGCTTTCGGATACTAGGGGGAGTATACTTCTTAGGGGCTGCCGAGAAAGGCCCCACCGGAAAGACCGGCAAAGTATACCGGATAGGGTAAACAGCCTGGAACACTCAGTTATTTCTTTCACATGTAAGTATTAAACCTTATTTATATAACGATGGTATAATCCTATTGCGCTGCATTGTGAGTTCCTGTAAAGCCAGAAGCTGATGATAGTTCATCCCTGGTATAAACTCCTATGACTATAATTTGCCACTTCGGGTAATACCGTAGGTAGTATCTGGGAGCCGTAGGAGGGATAGCTTTTAGAGGGCTATTGGTGTATGATGGGCGCGACTAATAAGAAACGTAAAAGCAGGAACATATAGGTATGGCCGGGGAAAAAGAAGACTACGCTCATGAGCAGGCAAAGGAAGCTGGGAACTCACCATCTGCCCAGGCTATACATGATGCCATCTATAAGGAGGCCGAAGAGGAACTGGAGCGCCCTACATCTAATCTATTCTGGTCAGGCCTGGCAGCAGGCTTATCTATGAGTTTATCCCTGATCGTGGAAGGCGTTCTGGAAGCCTACCTGCCGGATGCTGAATGGACGGTGCTGGTATCTAGCTTCGGTTACAGCGTAGGTTTTGTGATCGTTATACTTGGCAAGCAGCAGCTGTTCACGGAGAACACGCTTACACCTATCCTGACGCTCCTGCATCATAAAACGCTGGAAAAGTTTGCGAATGTGATGCGCCTGTGGGGCGTAGTACTGTTTGCCAATCTGCTGGGTAGTTTGCTTGTCGCGCTTGTGGTGGCGCATACATCCGCCTTTGATCCTCATGTGCTGGAAACCTTTGCAAAGCTCGGTCATGAAGCCATGAAACCTGACTTTGGCACGGTGCTGCTGCGTGGAATATTTGCAGGCTGGCTCATTGCGCTAATGGTATGGCTGTTGCCTTACGCAGGCTCTGCTCGGGTATTGATCATTATACTTATAACCTACGTGGTGGCCATCGGGCACTTTAGCCATGTCATCGCAGGCTCTATGGAAACCTTCACTATTGCTGCAATGGGGGAGACTTCCTGGGCAGATGTGCTGCTAAACTATACCTTACCGGCCCTGATCGGGAATATACTTGGCGGAGTGGTGCTGGTAGCGGCAATTAACCATGCACAGATACAATCCGGTGATAAAGAAAAGTCGCATACGCAGGCTTAACTATTCTTTCCAAGCCCCTTTTTCTTACCTCATACTACACTATATTTATCTACCCGGCCGCATACCTTGTTTTAAGTATGTGAAGGTGATTTTCTTTTTTGGTGCCTTGAATCCGGATGTATCAGAAAATAGCAAAGATGATGAATAGAGTGATCTGTAAAATCAACCAGAGCCGATGCAGACCGAAAATCATTGTTCTTGTGCCACATGTTCTACATCTTTTGGCTTTACAGTCATTTTATTCTTTTGCTTTTTGGGTGCAACTGTTAGGTAATAAGTTAATTGTGTTTATAGTATAGCTAATACGACGGGTCGTATACTTGTTTCCATGTCCAGCCATCTTTTTCCAGTAGCGCAGTCAGCAGTTGGCGATGTTCATGTAGCTCCTGCTCAAACATTCGTTTTACCTGCTCCGTTTCTTTTACTGGTATGCCTGCCTGATGTACTTTTGCAAGGTCTGGTGTAGGTGCCTTATTATAGGCTTTGGCATTTTTAAGAAAGCTCTCCTCCATCGTTTCCTTGTACGTTTTCAGCGTAGTGTAAAGCATCTCCATCTTTAGCTCATCTTTTGCACCGGCAAGCTTCAGAAGGTGATAGGCTTCATCAAGCAGTACGATGGCTGGTGCAATGGCCAGCTTCACCTGATTATTGTGGAAATAATGGATTACAGGATAGGAGTGGTGGTTCATGGTATGCTGCATCAGCATCTGGCAAAGGTCCGATACATTGTCGAAAAAGGAGGAAAAGTCTTTCCCGTTCCAGCTGTTTATCAGGATCTGCTGCGGTGTTTTGCCCATGCCGCTGATGTATAAACTTAGCTTGCTCTGCAGCCCAACCGCGGAGAGTACAGGTACAAAATAAGTGATGGAAGCGGTAATGAAGGCCAGTCCAGAGAAGGCTGCCAGGCTGGTGACGATGCGCCAGGTATCGGTGGTAGCTATATAATCCCCCACACCCAGTGTAGAGAGCGTGAAGCCGGCATAATACAGTTTTTCCAGCGAAGTTGCGGTGGCCAGCGTGCTGCTGTTCACAATAGAGCCTTTGTCAGAAAGCAGCATCAGAAACAACCCGTTCCAAAGGCCGATGATCCAGACCAGGAGTATGGTAATCAGCACAGCAGGGCCCGCATAACTCAGCAGTCCTGACTTGCCGTTTTTTCCTGATGCAACGAAGAACAGCTTCCAGACACCTTTGGAGATTGTATTGGTTATCTTTCCGCCGCCGTTGGAGGAGAAGGTTGTCTTGATCAGATCCATCAAAGTCAGTATGAAGAGCAGTATTCCCAGAATCAGGTAGAGGTAGTTCATAAAACCAATGTTGTCTCTGTCTGCTAAACGGGAGAGGAAAAAAGGAGTTGAGCTAGCTGTTAAGAGATCGTATGTTTATAGTGCTGATGTTAATTATTTCTGGGACGAATATCCGGTTTCTATGAACGTAGGTTTATCAATACTTATGACTCATCATTTTAACTAAGAACTTGTTTAGGGTTTATAGTTTCTGCAGTAGAAAACGAGCCATTGTTGGTGTTTTTACCAACAATCCAGGTGCCTGGCTCTTTACACTTGCTGGTGAAAATACACAGCAAGGGCGTATATTGAAGCCAGATAAAAAACTAAACAGCTTCTAATTTAAAAACAGAGAACTGTGATGCATCTTTCTGATTTGAATAACCACCAGAAAGGAGGGGATAAATGGTTGAGCAAAATAAATAAATACCATTTTGGTGTATCTTTTAAATTAACCACCTAATTTTGTGGTGGTAAAGATATAACTGTGAAGCGACTTCTCTTTTTTCTGCTTATGTTTATTACCTGCTTTAATCTGGCAGGTGGATATGCTATTGCAGCATCTGTTATATCGCAAACCGGCACTGATGGCTTGCTGGCACTTCCTAATAGCCCACATCAGCATTATTTAAAAAAGTCAACTGTAGATCTGCAGGTAGTTCAGGTAAATAAAGATGATTCTGAAAACGATGAAACGCTTTTTCCTGATCTTAGCCACCTCCTAAACTATAGCCTCTATAGTTATATCCCGGATTTTAAGTTACTTAACAAGCATTTTTTGCTTCATTATGGTATATCCATAAAGGATAAGGAGCGTGCTGCTTATATCCTGTATCAAAATTTCAGACTATAGTTTCCTCTTTTCAGTTGCTTTTACTTCTGTAGGCTGCATCAAGGCCTTTCGCAACTATAATTTCCCGCTTTTTTAAGCACCAAATTCAATTAATCATTTTCCGGGTTCGGGTAAGCTGCAGTTTCTACTGTTGTGGCACCTGTAAGTCAGCGGTAATGCAGCCTATGGGATAACTGTTGGCAATTACAGCTATTGCTGCCCTGACAGTACTTTCAGGCTAATACTGTTCCGTTTCCCGCCCCCGGAAAAATTATACTTACAGGCTATTCCCTTTTTAAGCAATGTGTATTGCCTGTTTTATAGCTATCCAAAGATCATTAATCAATCTCAATTAAATTTATTTCCCATGAAGAGAATTCTCATGCTTATGGGCGTGTGTGCCCTGGTGTGTCAAACGAGTTGTACACCAACAAACGGAGAAGAGAAAAAAGAGCACGAAACCACGTTTCTGGTAAGCAGTCCGATGAAAATGGACACTACCATTACAAAGGATTACGTGAGCCTGGTACATTCTATACGCCACATAGAACTAAGAGCACAGGAGAAAGGCTACCTGCAAAAGATATTTGTAGACGAAGGCCAGTTTGTGAAAAAAGGTCAGCTGTTATTCCAGATCATGCCCAATTTGTACCAGGCCGAACTAGAGAAAGCACAGGCTGAGGCAAATTTTGCAAAGATAGAATACCAGAACACCAAATCGTTGGCTGACAGAAACATAGTAGCTCCGAATGAACTGGCGATGGCCAAAGTAAAATTAGACAAGGCCAAAGCTGACGTTTCTCTTGCAAATGTTCACCTGCAGTTCACACAGATCAGGGCTCCTTTTGATGGTATCATAGACCGTTTCCATGTGAGGTTAGGTAGCCTGGTAGATGAAGGAGAACTACTGACCGAACTGGCCGACAACAGCAAAATGTGGGTTTACTACAACGTGCCGGAAGCCGAATACCTGGATTACCAGACCAATGAGAAGAAGGGTGATGAGGTAAAAGTAAACCTGTTGATGGCCAATAATCAGTTGTTCAAATATCAGGGCGTTGTAGAAACGATAGAAGCCAATTTCAATCATGAGACAGGTAATATTGCTTTCAGGGCTACATTCCCTAACCCGGATGGGTTGTTACGACATGGTGAAACGGGCAATGTCCGTATGGGTATTCCGCTTAAAAACACACTGCTTATTCCTCAGAAGGCCACTTTTGAAGTACTGGAAAAGAAGTACGTGTATGTAGTGGATAAAAACAACACGATCAAGTCAAGAGAAATAACTATAGCTGCCGAATTACCACACATTTACGCTGTGCAAAGTGGCCTGGCTGAGAACGACAAGATCCTGCTGGAAGGCCTGCGACTGGTGCGCGAAAACGAAAAGATCCATTCCAGGTTTGTTGCCCCCGGCAAAGTTTTGTCTCAGTTAGAATTGTATGCGGAGTAATTCAATATCCCACCAAAGGTAAAAAGACATGTTCAGTAAATTCATACACAGACCTGTATTTGCTATTGTAATATCGGTCGTGATCATTTTTATAGGTGGCCTGGCTATCAAAAAGCTACCTATATCCCAGTTCCCGGACATCGCACCCACTACGGTAAACATCTTTATTGCTTATCCGGGTGCCAGTGCCGATGTACTTGTTAACTCTACCCTCATTACCCTGGAGCAAGCCATAAACGGTGTGGAAGGTATGCGCTATATCGCATCGGATGCCACCAGTGCCGGCGAAGCTACCCTGCGCATTATTTTTGAACCGGGTACCGACCCCAACGATGCTGTTGTAAGGGTAAAAACCAGGGTAGACCAGGTAATGCCGCTTCTGCCCGAACTGGTGCAACGCGAAGGTGTTGTAATTACGCCTGTGCAGCCTAGTATGCTGATGTACGTCAACCTGTATTCCAAGGAAAAGAGTATTGACGAGAAGTTCCTGTTCAACTACGCCACCGTTAAAATGATCCCGGAAATACAAAGGATCAAAGGTGTTGCCAGGGCGCAGATTTTGGGTAGCCGCAGATATGCCATGCGTGTCTGGCTTAACCCGGATCGTATGCGTGCCTATAGTATCTCTGTAGAAGAGGTAATGGAGGCTTTAGCCGAACAAAGTATCATTGGCCGCCCTGGCAGGTTGGGTCAAAGCTCCGGTATAGCTGCTCAGTCGCTGGAATATGTGCTTACCTACAAAGGCCGTTATAACAAACCTGTTGAATATGAAGGGATCATTATTCGGGCCAATGCCGAAGGAGAGAGCATACGCCTGAAAGATATAGCCACGGTAGAGCTGGGTAGTGAATTCTTTGATATCTATTCTAACCTGAATGGCCAACCCTCTGCAGCTATAGTTTTAAAGCAGAACTATGGCAGTAATGCCAGCGATGTAATTGCCGATGTAAAAGCCCAGTTGGAAATCATGAAACAATCTTTCCCGCCGGGTGTGGACTATAAGATAAGCTATGACGTGTCGCAGTTCCTGGATGCATCTATAGACCAGGTGCTTCATACTTTAAGAGATGCGTTTATACTTGTTGCCCTGGTGGTGTTCATTTTCCTCGGCGACTGGCGTTCTACACTTATCCCAATCCTGGCAGTGCCGGTTTCGCTGGTAGGGGCCTTCTTTGTGATCCAGCTCTTTGGTCTTTCCATCAACCTGATCACGTTGTTCGCGCTTGTACTGGCCATCGGTATTGTGGTGGATAATGCTATAGTTGTGGTGGAGGCGGTACATGCCAAAATGGAGGAAACCAATCTTTCTCCTTATAAAGCAACTATAGAGGTATTGCGCGAGATAGGTGGTGCCATCATCGCAATCACGCTGGTAATGACGGCGGTGTTCATCCCGCTACTGTTCATGTCGGGTCCGGTTGGTATTTTCTATAAGCAGTTCTCTATTACCATGGCCAGTTCAATTGTTATTTCAGCTGTAATTGCGCTAACGCTTACACCTGTGCTGTGTGCCATGCTGCTGAAGAATAATCATGGTAAGCCAAAGAAGAAAAATCCATTAACGAAAGCGCTTGACGGTTTTAACAGTGGCTTTGAGAAGCTTACCGGCAAATACGTAGGCTTGCTACGAACTATAGTTAGCAGGAGATGGCTAACCTGGGGTATACTTCTGGCCTTTGGTGTTGGTATATTCTTCGAAAATAAAATGCTGCCGGCAGGATTTATTCCAAACGAAGACCAGGGTACCATCTATGCTATAGTTCAGACTCCTCCGGGCTCAACACTGGAAACAACAAACCAGGTATCACAGAAACTGCAGAAGATATGTGAAGAAATTGAAGGTGTAGAATCGGTGTCGTCACTGGCTGGTTACGAGATCATGACGGAAGGACGTGGCTCCAATGCGGGTACCTGTCTGATTAACCTGAAGCCATGGTCTGACAGAGAGCATACCGTGAAAGAGATCATGGAAGAACTGGAAGAGAAATCGAAAGGGCTTGGCGCCGTAGTAGAGTTCTTCGAGCCACCAGCAATCCCAGGCTTCGGTTCATCCGGCGGGTTCTCTATGCGCCTGCTGGATAAAAACTCTGACACTGACTACCACGAGTTTGATAAGGTAAACAAGGAGTTCATGGATAACCTGGCGAAAAGGAAAGAGCTTACCGGCTTATTTACCTTCTTCGCGGCCAACTACCCGCAGTATGAACTGGAGATCGATAACAATCTGGCCATGCAAAAAGGGGTATCTATTGGTAAAGCCATGGAGAACCTGAACATCCTGATAGGCAGTACATATGAGCAGGGGTTTATCAAGTTCAACCAGTTCTTTAAAGTTTACGTGCAGTCCGATCCTAAATTCAGAAGGCTACCATCTGATGTTCTGAATCTTTCTGTTAAAAATGAAGCGGGAGAAATGGTGCCTTATTCGGCATTTATGAAACTGAAGAAGACACAGGGGCCTAACGAGGTGATGCGTTTTAATCTGTACAATTCAGCAGCCATCCAGGGGCTTCCGGCTAAAGGTTACACTACAGCAGATGCCATACAGGCCATACAGGAAGTAGCTGCTACAACACTGCCTAAAGGGTATGATATAGCTTTTGAAGGTCTTTCTTATGACGAGTCTATACGTGGGAATGAGTCGCTGTATGTATTTATAGTTGTACTCCTGTTTGTATACTTCGTGTTGGCAGCCCAGTACGAGAGCTTTATCATTCCTTTTGCGGTGGTTTTGTCGCTGCCGGTCGGGATATTTGGTTCCTTTTTGCTGCTGAAACTGATGGGGCTGGAGAACAACATTTATGCGCAGGTAGGTATGATTATGCTGGTGGGTCTGTTAGGTAAGAATGCCGTTCTGATCGTGGAATTTGCCGTGCAGAAACGCTTGCAGGGGGCCACTATAATCGAAGCAGCTATAGAAGGCGCACGGGTGCGTTTCCGTCCAATCCTGATGACCTCGTTTGCCTTTGTCGCCGGCCTTATTCCGCTGATCGTGGCTACCGGAGCAGGAGCCATTGGTAACCGCACTATTGGTGCATCTGCCCTTGGTGGTATGTTGTTCGGAACCATTTTCGGCGTCGTTATCATCCCGGGCTTGTATTACATATTTGCTAAAATGGCAGACGGTCGTCACCTGATCAGGGATGAACATGAAACGCCTTTAACGGAAGGGTATGTGTATGCGAATGAGCGTATTGACCACATGGAAGAAGAAGTTTTGGCTGAAGAAATTGAAAATCATGTATAAGAAAAAAATAATAAAATGGGCGGGTGTAGCTTTTGTTTCCATATCCTTTACAGCCTGTAGCCTGCCAACTATAGTTCAGAGATCGGTTAATACGGCAGTACCTACGCATTATAACAATGCGCAGGATACTACCAACACGGCAAAACTTAGGTGGCAGGACTACTTTACGGATTCAAACCTGATAGCGCTAGTAGACACTGCGCTGCAGCATAACCAGGAACTGAACATTATTTTACAGGAGATCCAGATCGCTCAAAGTGAAGTTAGAGCCAGGAAGGGAGAATATTTACCGTCTGTTGGTCTAAAAGCCGGAGCTGGTCTTGATAAGGTTGCCCGGTACACGAATATAGGTGCTATGGAAGCTACCACCAATATAGAAGGGGATAGGGAAATGCCGGAACCACTGCCTGATTTCCTGGTAGGTGCTTATGCCAAATGGGAGGTAGATGTGTGGCACAAGCTGCGCAATGCCAAAAAAGCCGCTGCATTCCGTTATTTGTCATCAGTGGAAGGGAAGAATTTTATGGTTACCAACCTGGTTGCCGAAATAGCTAATTCTTATTACGAACTACTGGCGCTTGATAACCAACTGGATATCGTTAAACAGAACATAGCGATACAGACCGATGCCCTGGAAATAGTAAAGGCTCAGAAAGAAGCTACCCGTGTTAACGAACTGGCAGTTCGCAGGTTTGAAGCCCAGGTGCTCAGTACTAAAAGCCTGCAGTATAATATACAGCAACGGATAACGGAAACGGAGAACCGGATCAACTTCCTTGTTGGCAGATACCCGCAACCTATCAAAAGGAATTCTCAGGCTTTTAATGATCTGATGCCAGGGAAAATTCAGGCTGGCGTACCGGCACAACTGTTAGAGAACCGTCCGGATATTAAGCAGGCTGAACTGGAACTGGAAGCCGCCAAACTGGATGTACAGGTAGCCAAAGCCAATTTTTATCCATCTTTAGGTATAACTGCTGGGGTAGGTATACAGGCATTTGATCCGTCCTTTTTACTGAAAACACCAGAATCATTACTTTACTCGCTGGCAGGAGATCTTACTGCGCCGTTGATCAACAGGAATGCGATAAAAGCAACGTATTATGGTGCAAACGCAAAGCAGTTACAAGCCGTGTACAGCTACGAACGTACTGTTTTAAATGCTTACATAGAGGTTACTAATCAGCTATCCAACATCAGTAACCTGGAGAAAAGCTACAACCTGAAAGCACGGCAGGTACAGGCCCTAACGCAATCGGTGGGTATCTCAAATGAATTATTTAAATCAGCCAGGGCAGACTATATGGAGGTGCTGTTAACCCAACGGGAAGCGCTGGAATCAAGGTTTGAACTTATTGAAACCAAGATGCAGCAACTGAATGCCCAGGTTGCCATGTACCAGGCGTTAGGTGGCGGATGGAACTTATAAGTAGGTAAACAGTCCGTTCACCGGCAAATGATTCAAAATTAAAAGAAGCCATTTTACAAGATGTGAAATGGCTTCTTGTTTTACATTATCAGCAGTAATGCTGTTTTATGTTAGTAGCAGTTTAAATAATTATACTTTTGATTCTACATCGGCATCTATCATTTGTTCGAGTAGTTGTTCTACTTTTTCTGTTTCCACAACCAGGTGATCAAGCTGGCCCTGTTTGGCATTTGTTGCTTTCTTACCCTGTGCTTTGCAGATAATGTACTCATAGTCCAGGTTTAGTTTTGTTGCAATATCAAAGAAAGGTTCGATTACAAATCCCTCGTTAAAGATCTCTACCAGCTTTGTGCCCGGCTGGCAGAAAAGCATGCTGATCATACCAGCTCCGGTGGGGGAGAGTACAAATTTAGCCTTCGAGAAAAGTTTGATCTTATCTGAAATGGATAGCTTACTGGACAATATCGTGTTAAAGCCATACTGCCCTAGTACCTGTTGAAGTTCATCTTCGTTGAGGATATTTCTGATGGAGGAGTCGCGCCGGCTGATAAACAGGAACGGACCTTCGGAGCCTACTGACTGCTTTTGATTCTCTTCTGCTACCGGCAAAAAAACCTTTCGTGTATAATCTATCAACCACTTTGGCACCAGTGAATGATTGCCTCTTGGGGCTGTGGAAGCGATTAAACGGTCTGCAGTAATATGCGGATAATCTTCACCGGTAATTATTTTCTCTTTAGGAATACCAAGTAGCGCTAATGTTTCTGTCTGATAACTATAGCGTGTACTCGGAACAAGGAACCAGTCAACCTGGTCGTAAAGCCCACCTTTCTGTAACAGGTGCAGCCTCGGTAGGACATCCAAAAACCAATGCCCTATGTTATTGATACCAGCGCCTCCGGAAAGCATGGTAAACACAGAGCCTTTAAAATGTACCGGCACAGAAAACATTCTTTGTTTGAAAATGGGATTATTTTCCTGTGCAGTTACTTTGCCTTTGTGCAGGCTAAGCGATACATTATCAACTACTTTATTGTCTCTGGTGATAATGGCAATGCTGCTTTCATTATCTGTGTGTAGCCGACCCTGGGGTATCTCCGCCACAATATAATCTGTAACTACTCGCCGCTCAGGTTTCCAGTACTCAGAGCATGCCTGGTACAACTCCTCTGATATATCCAGTGTCGTAACATGTTTAGGATAAATAGTGTGCACAAAAACATCGTTCTTGACAGATTCGGCTATAGAGTTTAAAGGAAGTAGCAACAGCACACCCGTAGGACGTAAATAAGTGCGCAATGGGATGGTTTTCTGAGTAACTTTTTTGAGGCGTTTTATTATTTTAAAAAGAAGTAGACTTAGTTGCATAGAGGGAAATTAGGTGAGAAACTATAACTTAAGTCTTAAACGTCTTATATAAAGAGAAGTTAATAAGCTTATCGACTTTATGTTTTCAGAAAATCGGTAATTATCTCACAATCATGGAATAAAACAAGCGTTCGATCCAGAAAACAACTGCAAGCGATGATGTTTCCCGAAGGGGATATATTTTGACCGTGAAATGGAAGGTTATCGAACCCAGAGAGTGAACGTCTTTTCGCCTTTCTAGCCAGATACAGGGATTAGTGACTGAAAAAGAAAAAGGGAAAAGCGATCTGAATGATTGCTTTTCCCTTTTAGTAGACCAAAGGATGGAATTATCGAACCTTTTCCACAGGGATTTAGTGGATCTTGCGTCCATGATACTAACCTAAATAATCAATACTTCTTTTGCCTGTTATGCGGCAGTGGTATCTATTATGTCCGGTCTATACTCTTTCAGAATAAAAGATTCCTAATAGACAATGAGCAGTATTTTATCGTGATTTTACAAATTTGCTATGGGTTTATTTAAGGTAGGCAATGGTTTAGTTAGGAACAAATTTTAAACTGGCGGTTGGCGAGGAGGCATATTAGTGAATGTCCTATTCCCTATTTTTTTGTTAGTCCTTGCGTTTCCAGCTTAACACTATAGTTGCAATTATAAATAACCGCAATAAAGTAAAGATCATCTCACCTGTTGGTTCTAGGTTGGTCGGATAAGCCATGTTGGCCAGTAAGTGAAGTATGATAGCGCCAAGAATACTGCGGTTAGTATTATTGTATACCCATGAAAAGATGAAGCAAAGTGCAATCAGCTGAAAAGACCAGGACCAGAACTGATAACCAAAGCCTTTAGCGTACTGCGAGGTGCCGTCGATAAAGAATAGTGGGAGGTGCCAAAGGATCCAAAAAAAGCCTAGTATCAGGTTGCCAACGATACGGCCATACTTTCCCTGTAACGGGTCCAGTACATAGCCACGCCAGCCAAACTCTTCGGAAACAGGCCCAGCCATTATCATTACAAAAGCAAACATAAGAATTGTTGATGCAGAGTTGAGGCCGTTAAATAAACTGGCTACCGGTGGTTGTTCACCTCCGAAAAGAGAATAAATAGAATAACCGACTATATAAATGGCGGGCATTATAAGCAGGATAACAAGAAACCATACCCAGCTAATCCGCTTTAGGCTAACTACACGGTTCCAAAAGTCTTGCTTTTCGGCTAGGCTGCCATAGCGGTGCACCAGGAAAATAGCCGCTAAAGTTGGTCCGAAAGATCCCAGAATAAGCAATGGAAGCATTAAATCCCCGGGTATTGGCAAGGCTAGCATAGCACCCCATACAAGCCATGAGAAAATGAAGCTTAAAGCGAAAAAAACCAAGATTCTGGATAATCCGGTATGTGGTATCGCTGGTTTTTCCATTGTTAAAGAGTTCATGTAATTAATTGTAAGGTAAAATAAAGTACAATATAGTTAATTATGAATATTTAATCACCCTGACTTTAAACTAACTCTGATACGTAGTGCCAACCTGTTATAGCTTACAATGAGGTATTGTTAAGAAACTGACAGTTATACAGGTTTCCTGTGACTGAATAAAGTTGTTACTGAGTTTCCTTGACTGAAGAAGATCGTTTCCTTTACCTGCCTGCCATCTTTATACTAAGAATTCTATATATTTAATTTTAATGATGTATGTTAGCTTTAAATTTACAGTCCCATAAATTGGCAACTAAAAACAAGAATCAATCCCAAATTCAAATGAATATTTTCATATTCTCCTCCTTGCTATTCAAACATGAACTCTTTAACACACCTACCAGATCCAGGCAGCAAACAAGCGAAAGCACGCTGTAGCTATTACATACATAGTGCAGATAAGTATATGTTGTCGTATGTCCACTAGTTGGCGTGCATGTGAAAGTATAGAATGGGAAAAATGAACTCCTTAATATTATATGAAACTGACAAACTCCTTTTACTTCATGAATGGGAAATGGCTTTTCTAATAGATAAAAGAAGCGATTCTGTTCTGTTGCAAGAAGAGTATGTTGGAGACCCCACAAGCGGATTAATCGATGAAGGTAATAAATGGGCTGTTGTTGCTGGAGACCATCTAACAATTTGGATTGAAGGGAAAAAACTGAATGTAGATGAACTGACTGAGATACATTCCATAAGACTAAAAAATGCTGATACTATAGAAGTTTTGATTGACCCATGGAGTGCAAAATCATCTGTATGGAAATTGAATGTAAAGACTCTTGAAAAATCTAAAATTAGAGACTTCTTTGAGTATATAGACAAACCTTACACTGAAGAAGTAAATTGGTAAAAACACGAGACTTTGGCGTGCATAGGTAATTAATAGAATTCGAACTGAAAGTATAATAATGTCAAAAAGTTATCATGTAACCCGAAACGATTTAAAAGTGCTCTCAAAAAGAGAACTTGACGAAATGGCTGATGACAAGGACTCTTTACTTAATGAATATGCTGAAAGAGTAGCGTTAAGCGAGAAGTCAAGAAAAAACGAAAGGGAGTAAAAGGTAAGAACAACGATACGCCAACAAAACCTATAAGTTAGCTACGCCACCTTATAGCAAAGCCGTTAGGCAGTAAATATTATAAATGGTGTCCGAAATTAAATAAAAAAGCCTATTAGAGCACTCTAATAGGCTTTTTAGTAGACCAACTGATGGATTTATCGAATTATTTCCACAGGGATTTGGCTGATTTTGAACCTTGCATCAATTTAAAGAAGGAGTGACTTTCTATGCTCGGCCGTCATCTCAATAAACCCTGTATTTCCGCTTTAGACATTTCAAACAGATGTTGACATTACAATGGAGCGAGCCCAACACTCTGCTTATCCTGTTTTGCTTCTTGTAAGGACACTAATTATGTTTAGATGCTAAATTTATAGGTAAAGAAAAAGGGGTATATTAAAAGCAGGCGTGGGGGACTTCCTTTGCTGCTGTTTTTGTTTTCAGGGATTGTGATCCTGGTTATAAAAGCCTAGCCAAATTAAGGAATATGTCTCTGTTGCCGCTGATGAATTAAGACATAGCAAAAATGAAGGGGATGAACTATCGGCAGACCCGATGAGAAGAAACAAATAAGGCTGATCAGCTTAATTTAAGACCTTGGGTGCTGTAGAGTTGATGTTTCATGCTTAGTCACATCTTTTGATGCTTTCATCACATTTTTTTGGAGCTAGCTTCTAATATTTCTACTCTTGCTCATGATATATCTATCGTCGCACATCTAAACAAAAGCAGGAATGGAAGCACTGGCAGCATTATCCATAGAGAATATCTCCAAGACCTACGCCAATGGGGTGAAGGCCCTGGAAAACGTTTCACTGCAAATACCGGCAGGGATGTATGGCCTGCTGGGGCCAAACGGTGCAGGCAAATCGACACTCATGCGCATTCTAGCCACGCTCCAGGAGCCGGATGAAGGCAGTGTAAAGCTTGGTGAAATTGATGTGCTGAACGAGCAGGAAAAGGTGCGCGAGACACTAGGTTACCTACCCCAGGAGTTTGGCGTTTACCCTAAAGCAAGGGCCGAAGACCTGCTGATTCACTTTGCCATTTTAAAGGGCATTACGAGTAGCAAAGCACGCAAGGAAGTCACAGAAGCGTTGCTACGGCAGACGAATCTCTGGGATGTGCGCAGACAGAAGCTGGGTGGTTTCTCAGGTGGCATGCGGCAACGCTTTGGTGTGGCGGTGGCGCTACTGGGCAACCCAAAGCTGATGATCGTGGATGAACCCACGGCGGGGCTGGACCCGGCTGAGCGGGTACGTTTCCTAAATCTTCTGAGCGAGCTAGGAGAGAACAGTGTAGTGATTCTCTCCACCCACATTGTAGAGGACGTCTCGGAGCTATGCACCAACATGGCCATCATCAACAAAGGAAAAATACTGCTGGAAGCGGAACCATTAAAGGCCATAGAAGAATTACAAGGGCGAATCTGGCGCAAGATAGTGGAGAAGAATATGCTCTCTCTGGTGGAGTACGAGCACAGTGTGATCTCTACCAAACTAATGAGCGGCCGCACGGTGGTGCACATCTACAGCGAGGAAGACCCCTGCAATGGCTTTGAGCCGGTGCAGCCAGACCTGGAGGATGTTTACTTCAGTACCATGGCAGGTCATTATAATGCTGACCAGCGATCACAAATTCAGGAGGTGGTTTCATGAAGCTACTAGAGATATTTCGCTACGAACTTGTCAGCCGCCTGCGCAGCCCCTCCACCTGGATCTACTTTGCTGCACTGCTAGGACTCTCCATTCTGATGGTAGAAGGGTTGATGGTGCAAGAGGCGAAAGGAAGTGGTAACACAGGCAATAATTTCCATGTAAATGCTCCATTTCTTATTGCCTTTACCATGGTCTTCTTCAGTATGATAGGCATGGCTGTTACAGCGGGACTCTTTAGCGACGCCGCCGTACGGGATTTCCAGTCGCGGTTGCATCCACTGTTTTTTACTGCCCCCATTCGCAAATCCGATTACCTGGGCGGGCGCTTCCTGGGTGCCCTAGTTGTAAATATCCTGCTGATAGCAATTATGCCGGTTGGCCTTATACTTGGCCTGCAGTTACAGGACCTGGAACCTGAACTGCTTGGAGCATTCCGACTGGAAGCGTTTTTGCTACCCTTTTTTACTATTGTGTTACCTAACCTGTTTATCACAGCAGCCATTTTAACTACCCTTGCCATGCTAAGCCGTCGGGCATTGGCGAGCTATGTAGGTGGCCTAATTCTTTTTCTGGGTAGCTTAATTACGGCAGAGGAGTTAGTGGAGCAGACGGCTTTTAGGGAAGTAGCAGCATTATTTGAACCTTTTGGCTTTCTGGCGGTGCGCGAAACTATTACCTACTGGACACCCTTCGAGCGGAATACCCAGCTTATAGAACTGAGTGGTCTGCTGTTATGGAACCGGCTGATCTGGATGGCTGGTGCGACAGGTATGCTCGTTTTCCTTTATGTACGCTTCCGGTTTGGGCATGAAGCTGGTCGTGAACGCAAGCGCTACAAAATAATCCCTGAAGTACAGGATAGTGTTGCTGTCCGACCAGCCCCGATAGCTGTGCCACGTGGTGTGCAGGCAGTGACGTATGGTACACGCGTCAGACAGGTAGTTGCTGTTGTGGGACGCTCATTCAGTGAGATCTTCAAAAGCCGCGTTTTGCTCTTGATCACGATAGCCAGTCTTTTATTATTGTTTATTAATGGCTGGGATGCGTGGGTCGTTTTTGATACTCCTACATGGCCGGTAACGCATGTGGTTGCCCGTGATGTTCTTGGTCAGTTGCCCCCTCTGATTTACCTCCTCACAGCCATCTTTGCAGGTGAGTTGATCTGGAGGGATCGAGAAGTAGGCATGAGCGAGATCAGTGATGCGATGCCGGTGCCGAACTGGATTTCCTTTATTGGAAAGTTCCTGGCGCTTGTGCTGGCACTTGTAGCATTGCAGGCTGTGCTGATGGCGGGTGGCATTCTGCTGCAGGCAATTCAGGGCTACTATAACTTTGAGCTGGGGCTTTACTTGCAGATACTTTTTGGCATTCAACTGGTTGACTATATTTTGTGGGCCATACTGGCCATGTTCGTGCACGTGCTGGTAGATCAGAAATATGTGGGCCACTTGGTATTCGTGCTCTACTATGTGCTCTTCAGCTTTGGGAGGTGGTTGTTCGAGATAGAGCACAATATGGTACTTTATCCTGCTGCACCTGGCTGGACCTACTCCGATATGAGCGGCTTCAATCCATTTCTGGCGCCTTACCTGTGGTTCAAGCTTTATTGGGTAGGATGGGCCTTAGTCATTGGCGTAGGGATCAGCCTTTTCTGGCGACGCGGACGTGAAGGCGGATTTTTGCACAGGTTACAGGAAACCAGAAAACGCTTTAATAGGCCTACAGGTGTTATGGCAGCAGTGGCCGGAGTATTTCTTCTTGCAGCAGGTGGATTTGTTTTTTATAACACCAATGTGCTGCATGATTACCAGACGTATGATGCACGTGTCGCACAGTTAGCAGCGTATGAGCGGCTCTACAAGCGATATGAAGGTGCTCCTCAGCCACGTGTTGCCGGTACCAGCTATCATATAGAAATCTACCCGGATAAACCATCTATTGGGTTACGCGGCAATTATTTGCTACAAAACAAGTCAGCTGTAGCTATTGATACACTTCATCTGATGATTGATCCGGATATTGAAGTACATCAAATGGAGTTTGACCAGGTAGCAGAGCGGATGCTTGAAGATAAAGTACACGGCTACCACATATTTGTGCTGGAAAAGGCTCTTGTGCCGGGAGATTCACTACAATTGTCTTTTGCGCTGAACTTTGAGACCAACGGGTTTACAAACAACGGTGTAAAACCAGCACTGGTCAACAATGGTACTTTGCTAGATCAACGAAGACTGCCCATTTTAGGCTACCAGCCGGATAAAGAGTTAAAGAGTGATGAACTGCGCGAAGAGCAGGGCCTCGCTCCCCGTCAGTCTACTCCTTCCGTTTATGACGAAGCGGCACGGCTTATTCCCCCGCAGTACGGGGAGTGGAGTCATTCTGAGACAGTGATAGGCACGGCTATGGAACAGGTTGCTATTGCTCCCGGTTCGCTGCGGCGTACATGGACGGAGAACGGTCGCCGCTATTTTCATTACAAAACAGATGTGCCTGTTAAAAATGTGAATGTTTTCTTTTCCGCCGATTATGAAGTGCTGGAGGATAAATGGAAGGATGTACAGGTGCAGATCTTCCACAACCCTGGCCACCAGTTCAACCTGAAGAGTATGATCCGAGGCGTTAAAGCATCTTTAGACTATTATACAAAGCACTTCGGGCCTTACCGCTATTCTCAGTTGCGGATCGTTGAATTCCCGCGTCACGAAGGAGGCTATGCCCGCGCTTTTCCGGGCACAGTGGCATACTCAGAAGGAATAGGATTTCTTGCCAGGGTAAAAGATGGTATAGATTATCCATTTGTTGTCACAGCGCATGAGGTAGCACATCAGTGGTGGGGTGGGCAGTTTGCGGCGGCTGAGGTGCAGGGGAAGCGTGTGCTGCATGAAACGCTGGCACATTACAGCGCCCTGATGGTGATGGAAAAAGCGTACGGACCAGAAAAAGTTCGTCAGTTCCTGGGCCAGTTCCAGCACCGTTACCTGGTAGGCCGTCAGAACCGGGGGCATCTAGAAGTGCCGCTCCTGTTGTCGGGCGACCAGGATTATATCCACTACGACAAAGGCGCGGTGGTGATGTATACCCTGCGCGATTATATTGGCGAGGAGCAGATCAATCGTGCGCTTCGTCGCTTTTTAGAGAAGCATAGCTTCAGCAATGCGCCTTATCCTACCACGCTGGATCTACTGAGCGAGCTTCGGGCTGTAACATCTAACTCCTTGCAATACCTGCTAACCGATCTGTTTGAAGATATTACGATCTGGGACATACGCGCACACAAAGTACAGACAAGGCTTACGGGGACAAGCAGCTATCAGGTGACACTGGAAGTAGAAGGGATCAAGATGAAGGCCGATAGTATTGGCCGTGCAAGGCCGGTTCCGATGAATGACCTGGTTGAAATTGGTGTCTTTGCGGAAGCCGGGGAAGGGGAGGAACTGGGTAAACCACTTTACCTGCAGAAGCACCGGGTTAAGAGTGGCAAACAGCACATTACAGTAACAGTACCGAAACAACCTGCAAGCGCCGGAATTGATCCGTACTACAAGCTTATTGAGTGGACGCGGGAAGACAATGTTGTGGCTGTTGATGCTGCGAATAGCCAGTTTTAATAGGGCGAAGTTAAGATTTAACTAAAGCCTGAATTCGATTTCATACAGTGTAGCTTAGACAGCTAGTATCATAAATCTACGTTGGTAGTAAATGTGTAGTAAAATTATCTTATACCTTATCATTACCTTAAAAGTTGAAGAATGGGAAACCAAAAAGGAGTGTAGAACTCTGGGATTAACAACGATGTAAATCTTTTTGTTACTTTTCTGTTACTCTGAAAACAAAAAACCCGCTTATTTAATGAAATAAGCGGGTTTTTAAGCTTTAATCTCTAGTTCAACGGATACAATTATCGGACTATTTCCATGGAGATTTGGGTGCTATAGAAGCTTTTGGTTTTTTCTAGATTCATCAAATCATAAATAAAGCTTATTAAACATAGTCCTCTTTAGTCAAACCTACTTTACAGTTTGCTTCGTGAGTTAGTATGAAGTATAGGCTAAACATAAATTAGTATTAACAAGGGGGATTAATCTGTAAATAGTAATTCCTTAATACTATTAAAATATTAACATCTATTATTTATTATTTATTATTTATCTAACATTTACCTGAAGTGGATGGAAACAACATTTAATTTATCTTTACGAGATTACTCTAATGTCCTAACCTGGGTCATAAAATGCGGGAAAATCATTTACAATTCATAAAAGTAAATCCGGAAGATAGAGCCTATATTCTTGGCTTACTTACCACGCTGCATCCTGTTAGCAATGACCTCCAGGAAGAATTTTACAAGCATGCAATTGCCATTCAGTTAGAAGAAGGCCAGCACCTGCTTTGTTTAGGAGGGAAGTGCAATTGTATGTATTTTATAACTGAAGGTGCGCTAATGGCTTACTCCGTTCACAAACCAAAACAGATAACCACGTACATTTCAGTAGAAAATGAATTCATAAGCTCTTTGTCTGGACTATATGGCGAACAGCCCTCTCGGGAAGCTATAGTTGCAGTAGAGCCAACACTGGTCTAGAAGTACATACAGATATACTACAAGGCTGATATTAGCGCTTTTTTGATCTCAATTATATTATCCGGCAGGTATACGAAAACTACTACCGCGACACTCAGGAGCGTACCCATGTAGTGCGTGTTGGAAACGCAACAGAGCGCTACCATTACTTTTTAAGATCTAACCCGGATTTATAGACCGCCTCCCGCTGGACTGTATTGCCTCTTTCCTGGACATGAAACCGAAACACTGCTGCGTATTAAAAAGCAGGACAAAATGAATGTGCAAGCCCAAGATGATGAAAGCCTGCTGGTACAGGCAGCGAAATTTATACAGAATACGGCATGCTTTAAAGAGAAAACGATAATGGTACATAGCCTGGCTGCACGTCTTGGAATTCCTGCTTACAAACTCTCCCTGGCATTAAACACCATCGCCAAAACAAGCTTCAACGATTTTATCAATCAGTACCGGATCGCTTACCTGAAAACCCAATTAGAGAAAGAAGAATTTTTGCAGAGCTATACCATGGAAGCTCTTGCTTTACAGGCAAGCTTTGCATCCCGCAGTGGATTTTACAAGGCATTTAAAAAATGGAGGGCATCAGCCCCAAAGAGTACCTTGCTGCTTCAAAAGCTATACTTTAAATACATTATCTGGTATCTAGACTGAACAGGAGGGTGCGCATAGCATAAATTTTACAGTATCATATCGTACTTATCTGAGTAATTGATCAGCCTACCTAGCTTAAGCATTGTGCGATGTATACCATATTGAGTAAGCAGGGTGCAATTTAAAAGTAGTTTTGTGAAGATAATTTGTCTCCGTTTTCAATACAGGACAAATTTGTGCAACTCTTTAAAAGAAGCTCACAATCGTAACTTGTAACTTGCGCAAAGTTTTAGATGCTCGCTTTATAAGATTTCCTTAAAGTATTTAGCCTTTGCAGATGCCGAACTATAGTTTAGTATTTGCACCGCAGCTAACATTCTGTAATACATCTCATTAGGATTTTAATTCTTGAGGTTTTTAAAGTGTTAGAACTATAACACTTCCCGCTTATTTGCTACCAGTACACTACCGAAAACAATGAAATTAAGACTGCCTCAGCTTATAGTTGAAGCTTCCTTTTGTTTTATACCAAATTTCAATTTATAGCCAAACCTTTACACCCTATTTATGAAACGATTTGCTGCCCTCTCTGCGGAGTGGGTCTGTGCGCGAGCTGTTACCACATTACAGCCTACATATAAAAAACTGCTATCCTTTGCAGTAATGCGCAACTCATTTGCAAGTATAGTTTATATCGTCTTAAGAAAGGGCAAACTGCAACTTCTTCCTTCTAATAAGTAATCAACAACCAACCTTTTTATATGAAACAATTTTACATGCAGTTATCCGTATGGTGGGGGACCTCCCAAACCGATAGGATAGCAAAATTTAAAGGACTCGCTCTGGTCTTTTTCCTGTTATGTACTGCACATACTATGCAAGCACAGCAGGTTTATAACTTTGAGTATACTGGCTCTATAGTTAACTGGACTGTACCTGCTGGTGTAACTTACATCTCCATTGAAGCTTCTGGGGCGCAAGGGGGAAATAATGGAGGTAAAGGAGCCAAAATGAAAGGTAATTTTACTGTTACTCCTGGTGAAACTCTCAAGATATTAGTTGGGGAAAAAGGTGGCGATATGGTCATTAATAACCAAGGTTCAGGTGGTGGAGGTGGTGGTAGCTTCATCACTAATGCTACCAATATTCCTCTCATTGTTGCAGGCGGTGGTGGTGGTTTTGCTCAGGACCCAAGCAGGCAACTTATTTCTCCCATTGATGCTAATGGGAATATAACAGAGAATGGTAATGATGGAAATAGTAAAGAATCATATATAGGCGGTTCTTATTCTTATTATCATGGACTTGGCGGCATAAACGGTAATGGAGCTACAGCGAATAGTGATGGGGGAAATGCACATGCTGGTAATGGGGGCGGTTTTTATACAAATGGAGCAAATGGTTTCGCCGGAACTGGAGGTACTTCTTTTATAAATGGAGGTACAAAAGTAATTAAACAAAACTATGCCGACGGAGCTTTTGGCGGTGGCGCAACTGGTGGTTACTGGGGGGCTGGCGGCGGCGGCGGCTACTCAGGTGGTGGCGGATCATATCACGCCCCATCGAATGGTGGAGGAGGCGGCTCTTATAATATAGGTACCGATCAAGTTAATATTGCAGGCGCTAACACAGGTAATGGCATTGTCGTTATCACTTCTTTATTCTCAGCAACTCTATCCGAAACCAATTCCATAGCTTGTGCTGGTGATGCAACTGGCGAACTGTCCGCAACAGTTTCAGGAGGAACGGCTCCTTATACTTATAGCTGGTCTCCAGCAGGTGGTACAGCTGCAGTTGCTAGTAATTTAACAGTCGGTACTTACATAGTAACAGTTACGGACGCTGTGGGTAATACGACAACAGCTACCAAAGAAATCAAAGCTAACGATACTGAAGCACCTGTAATTGTAAAATCAGGTACAAAGGTACTATCAATTCCAGCTGGTGAAAATAGAGATGGAAGTATATATACCCATTACTTTACCGATCCGCTTCCGGCCGGCACTGTAGTTACAGGTGTAACTTTAGAATATTCTGGCAGAGACCAAGGTTGGGGTGGTACAGGTGCCTGGGCCAGAATGGTAGTTTCTGATACACAGATTGGTTCGAACCAGTTCTTTGGTTACAGCCAGAACTTCAGGATTGAATACAAAGGTGATATACCAGGTTATGTATATGGTGGTAATAACCACATGAAGATGTTTTACAACTCAGGTTGGGGCTGGGTTGGATACTTTCAAGGTGGTACCATGACAATTCATTATGAGACCTTGGCAGATGTTAAAGGTGAATGTACTGCTACAGTAACTACTGTGCCAGTAGCTAATGATAATTGTGCTGGTGCTGTTACAGGTACAACTACAGATCCGCTAACTTACTCAACGCAAGGCACACACGTTATTACCTGGAAGTTTGATGATGGGAATGGTAATGTTTCAACGGCTTCTCAGAACGTGATAATTCAGGATATTAATGCACCAACTGCTTTAGCGAAGAACATAACTGTTCAGCTGGATGCAACTGGTGCGGCAACTATCACACCTGCAATGGTTGATAATGGTTCTTCTGATGCTTGCAGTGATGTTACGTTATCGCTATCTAAAACTGCGTTTGATTGCAGCAACGTAGGAGCCAACACGGTAACTTTAACCGTAACCGACAAGAATGGTAACAAAGCAACTGTTGATGCAACGGTAACAGTAGCTGATAATATAGCACCGGTAGCGCTTGCCAAGAACATCACCGTTCAGCT
>NZ_JBEOKT010000021.1:0-72132 GCF_040278685.1 Pontibacter populi | reverse complement strand
ATATAAAGGGTGCCATACTTCCGCCTTCCACGGCCTGCGATATCAATTCAAGGCCATCATGTGCGCCCAAACGGTAATCCACCAGGTACACATCATGCATTTCTTCCTTTATCAACCCCATGGCTTCGCTGAATGATGCTGTCCAGTCGAGAACATAATTACGCCCCGGAATTTCTTCTATCGTATCCCGGGTAATGATAAAGTCATCTTCATCATCATCGATCAGCAGTACACGTGTCTTGGTATCAGGCATATATTGTGAGTTTGGAAGTTAGAAAGTTAAAAAGTTATAAAGCTGTTATTTAAACCACACTTTCACGTTTTAAACTTTCTAACTTTTTAACTTCTGAACTTTCTAACTATGACTTGGGCAGTTCAACGATCTCGAACCAGTATTTGCTCAGGGTCTTCATCACATCTACCAGCGACCCAAAGGTTACCGGCTTGGTAATAAAGGAGCTTACGCCCAGGTCGTAGGTGCGAAGGATGTCTTCTTCTGCTTTGGATGTGGTCAGAACTACCACCGGTATCATGCGCAGGTGGTCTTCGTTCTTAATTTCCTTAAGTGCTTCACGCCCATCTTTTTTAGGCATATTCAGGTCCAGCAGGATCAGGCCCGGAGTCGGATACTTGTCTTTATCTTCGTATTTGCCCCGGTTGTTCAGGTAGTCCATCAGTTCTTCACCGTTCTCTACAAACTGGATATTATTATTCAAACGGCTTTCTTCCAATGCTTCTTTCACCAGCATCCGGTCTTCGGCATCATCGTCGGCAATAAGTATAATGATCGATCTTCTCTTATGACTCATGCTTTTATTGTTTAATCCTGAAGGTGTTTTTTTGCTAAGGTAATAATAAATTGCGTTCCTTCGCCGGGCTTACTATGGGCAGTTATGTCGCCGCCATGGCGAACTGCAATTTTCCGGCAAACAGCCAGGCCAATCCCCGACCCTTCATACTTCTGCCCTTCCAGGCGCTGGAAAATATTAAAAATACGATCTAGGTACTTTTCGTCGAAACCAATGCCATTATCCTCTATGCAAATCTCTACCATTTCGTCGCCGGGCGTAGATGTTAAATGGGCATGCAGCTGTACATCTCTGGAGGATATTTTAACGATAGGCGCTACCCCTTCTCTCCGGAATTTGATGGCATTGCTGATCAGGTTCTGGAAGAGCTGACGCATTTGGGTTGGTTCGGCTTCTATAGTTGGTAACGGCGAACGCTCGATAATGGCTCCGGCCTGTTCTATTGTTACTTCCAGGTCAGAGAGTACTTCCGTAAGTATCTTGTCAAGTTTAACCTTCACAAAGGCTTTTGACTTGGAAGTAACCCTGGAAAAGTCGAGCAGGTCGTTTATTAGGTTCTGCATACGTGCCGCTGCATTCAGCATTCTGTCCACATAGTCCTTACCCTGGTCGCTTAGTTTATCATATTCCTTGGTCTTCAGTCGGTCGCCGAAGGCCTGTATTTTGCGCAGTGGCTCCTGCAGGTCATGCGACGATACATACGCAAAATCCTGTAGTTCGCGGTTACTGCGTTCAAGTTCCGAAGCATAGCGGCGCAGGCGCTCTTCACTAACTTTCTGCTGGGTAATATCATGCACAAATCCGGTATACACTTTCCGGTCAACAAGCTGCACTTCGCTGATACTCAGAAAAAAAGGAAAAACAGACCCATCTTTTCGTAAACCTGATACTTCGCGTCCAATACCTATAATGTGCGGTATGCCCGTACGGTGATAACGCTCCATGTACCCATCGTGCTGGCTGCTGTCCGGCTCCGGCATCAGCATACTGATATTTCGCCCAAGCAGCTCGCTCTCCTGATACCCGAAAAGCTTTTGGGCAGCCGGGTTCACCATTTCCATTAAGCCATGCAAGTCAATTGTAATGATACCATCCACCGCGGTTTTGATGATGGAATTGAACTTGTTTTCGCTTTCACGAAGAGCCGCTTCAGTTTTCTTTAACTCTGTAATATCGTGTACAATACCGGTGAATATCTGCTTATCCTGCAGCTTTACTTCGCTTATGCTTAGCAGGAACGGGAAAACGGTGCCGTCCTTTTTTTTGCCTAACACTTCGCGCCCGATACCAATGATCTGGCCGATGCCTGTGCGATGGTAATTATCAATGTACACATCATGCAGGCTTTTGTCAGGTTCCGGCATCAGCATCTTTATATTATGGCCGATCACTTCTTCCGGCTCATACCCAAAAATACTTGCTGCGGCGGGGTTCATGGTTTCTACTTTCCCCCTGTTATCAATGGTGATGATACCATCAATAGCTGTATCGATTATGGCCTTTAACCTTGCCTGGCTGTCAATGCTGTAGCTGTTGTTCTCTTCCAATTTAAAAGGATTTTAATAAATATAAGTGATCTGAATGTAATGGCAAAACCTTACTACCAAGCTCAGAATACGAAAGCTATAGTTTAGCCAGATATCTCATTAACATTCAGCGTTTTGAATGTTAATTTTTTATAGTTTCAGGCTATAGCATGCCCTTTTTACTTCATATTTATTTCACTAAATTTTACAATGACTTATGTCATTTTTTTGGCTGATGCTGCTCATTAATAAGCTTTTGTTAACTGTATACCTTGCGGTACGCTTAAGGTGTATCCCTACCACTATAGTCTGGCGATGCAGCTTAGTTTGTGACTGATAACTATACCATGGCAATGGTTTAACTATAATCTTATTACAATGCAACTATCAACACCGCACAACTTTCATTTGCCTGTAATGGGCCTTGCCTTTTCGATCGACACGCCCATTAAAGTGGCGCGCTTCGGAATATCGTCTGTAGCATCGCTAAGTGATGATGCCCTGCTGGAGCACACACGCTCGCATTACGCAAAGGTATACAACCGACCTTACGAACCTATAACTGACAAGGAAGAAGATTACAGAGCTAAGCGCACTACTGCATTTCTGAACCTGGTAGATGAGATCGTGAAAGAGCAAATGAAAGAATTGCAAGCACAGGACTTTACCCCGGAAGCAGAAATTACCAAATACTTTACCCTGCTGCCAGATAATTCCCCGCTGCGTGTGCGCTACAACGAAATGCTGCAAACCACTGACCCGGCTCAGAAACTCCTTCTTCAGGAAGAACTGCGGTATGTACTGGTAGCCGGTAAAATAGATGTGAATATCATGACCAAACTGGACAAGACAAACTATACCAAATCCGGGGAGGCCTTACCACAGGAATATTCTGATGCGCTGGCAGCTCTGCGTGGGTTTGCAAACAGTACGGTTAACTCATCAGTAGTTTTCTCAGCGGGCATGAACATGCGGTTATTTGCTTACCTGGAGCAGTTCCCTTGTTTCCTGCCTGATGTGAAAGGTAATTTTGAGAAGACGGTGATCATTAAAGTAAGTGATTACCGCTCGGCACTGGTGCAGGGCAAGATCCTGGCTAAAAAAGGTATCTGGGTATCTGAGTTCAGAATAGAATCCGGGTTAAACTGTGGCGGGCACGCCTTTGCAACAGATGGCTACCTGATCGGACCAATCCTGGAGGAGTTTAAGCAGAACCGACATGCCCTGCAGACCGAACTTTATAGTTTATTCAGTTCTGTGTTAGCAAGCAAAGGCTTACATGTTCCGGGTGAGATCCCGGTGCAGCGTATTACCATGCAAGGTGGTATAGGTACGGCAGCAGAGCACGACTTTTTGCAGGAATATTACGGCATGGACGCAACCGGATGGGGAACTCCTTTCCTGCTGGTACCAGAAGCCACTACTGTAGACGAACCAACTTTACAGCAACTATCTGATGCAAAGGCGGAAGACCTTTACCTGAGCCCGATATCACCACTGGGAGTACCATTTAACGCGCTGCGCGGAACATCAAGCGAAGAACTGAAACAGATACGTATCGACAAAGGCAAACCAGGCAGCCCTTGTGTTAAAAAGCACCTTGTATCAAACACCGAATTTACTGAAGAAGCGATCTGTACGGCATCGCGCAAATACCAGCGCCGCAAATTAGAGCAGCTTGATGAGCAACTTAACACGCAGGTACTAACTCCTGAACTATACCAGGCTGAAAAAGAAAGCGTGCTGGCCAAAGAGTGTTTATGCGAAGGATTGGCAAACTCAGCGCTGCAGATTTTTAACATTGGAAAGAAAGCGGCTACCAAAGCCGTAACTATTTGCCCTGGCCCGAACCTGGCCTACTTCTCAGGTGTGTTTAAACTGCACGAAATGGTCGATCATATCTATGGCCGTTTTAACGCACTAAACCAGACCTACCGCCCGCACATGTTCGTTAACGAGCTGAAAATGTACGTGGATTACTGGAAGAACAAGAAAGCAGAACAGCTGGAAACACTGACTGACAAACAGGAAAAATACCTGAACAACTTCTGGCAGAACATGCAGGATGGCATTACTTATTACAAGAAACTTTTACCGGAACTATTCCGCAACGAACTGGAGCGACAGGTACTGATGCTGGATGAGTTACTGGAAGCGGAAGATATATTATTACAGCTACAACTGAGAAGAGCAGAGGCTATCGCTTAACCTTAATGGATTACATCAGACTTACGCGCCAGTTCACGTTTGAAACGGCGCACGCTTTACTTAACTATGATGGCCCGTGTAAGAATATACACGGGCACTCTTATAAATTGCAGGTAACTATAGTTGGTCAGCCAATAAACGATACCACAGACCCGAAATATGGGATGGTATTAGATTTTGGTGACCTGAAAAAAATAGTGAATACTTTTATAGTTGAACCACTGGACCACGCCCTCATCCTACGGCAAGACAGTTCACCGGAATTGTTGGCTGTACTGCAGCAAATGAACCAGAAGGTTGTTTTAACTCCTTACCAGCCTACCTGCGAGTACATGCTCATCGATTTTAAGAACACACTTACCCAACAATTACCCGTTACTATACAGCTCCATAGTTTAAGGCTTTGGGAAACAGAGAACTCCTTTGCTGAATGGTTCGCCTCGGACAATACCTAAAGTATAATAAACTATAGTTTAAATGCTACAAGTTTATTTACTGTAACTGTGCAGCAACCTGGCTAAAAATTTGTCATCTGGCTGTATAATAAGGTTTCCTGCAACTAATCAATTTCATAATCGTTGCAAGTAGAATATAGGTTTTCAAAGATTTAGACATCTGCCCTGAAAGCCTTTAGGCTATAAACTATGATACAATGAAAAGATTATCGATAACGGTTTTATTAACCAGTATAATGCTGTTCTTTAACTCCTGCTCTACTAACCCGGTAACAGGTAAAAAGGACGTGATCCTGATGTCGGAGGGACAGGAACTGGCAATGGGCCAGCAGGCAGACCCTCAGATAGTGGCGCAGTTCGGGATGTACGAAAACCCGGCGATACAGCGCTTTATAGATGAAAAAGGCCAGGCCATGGCAGCCATTTCACACCGCAATAACATCAAGTATAATTTTAAGGTGCTTGACTCCCCGGTTATAAACGCTTTTGCAGTGCCGGGTGGTTATGTGTACTTTACACGCGGTATTATGGCGCACTTTAACAACGAAGCGCAATTTGCCGGTGTTCTTGGCCACGAGATCGGTCATATTGCCGCACGCCACTCAGCCCAGCAACAAAGCAAATCGATACTGGCGCAGGTTGGTCTGATAGCCGGTATGGTTATAGCGCCGGAACTGGCACAGTTTGGCGAAATGGCATCGCAGGGTTTAGGCTTGTTGTTCCTTAAATTTGGGCGTGATGATGAACGTGAATCGGATAGGCTTGGTGTAGAATATTCTACCAAAATTGGTTATGATGCAGATGAGATGGCTGACTTCTTTTTAACTCTACAGCGCAAGCAGGAAGAAAGTGGCCAGTCTATACCCGAATTTTTTTCGACGCACCCGGACCCGGGTAACCGCTACACCACCGTGCAACAACTAGCTGCTGAGTGGCAGAAGAAATTGAAGGCTACCAAACTGGAAGTAGGCCGAAATTCTTACCTGCGCATGATAGATGGAATGGTATATGGCGAAGACCCGAAGCAGGGCTTTGTTGAGAACCAGATATTTTATCATCCGGAACTTAAATTCCAGTTCCCGATACCACAAGGCTGGAAATACCTGAACTCACCACAGAGTTTCCAGATGGGTGAGCCTAATGGTAAAGCAATTATGAACCTGACACTGGCACCGGGTACCTCTTTGGAAGATGCTGCTCGTCAGACGCTGGAAGGTTATAAACTGACATTGGTAGAATCGAAGAACGTGCCCGTGAATGGTAACAATGCGCTGGCCATGGTTGCAGAGCAAAAACAGGAACAAGGTACTATAGGCACACTGACTTATTTTATACAGTATGGCGGTAATATTTATAGTATCATGGGTATTACCACTGCCAACGATTTTAATAACTATTTCAACACCTTCTCTGGTACCATGACCAACTTTAAACCGTTGACCGATCAATCGAAGATCAATAAGAAACCGGAGCGTATACGTATTAAAACCGTTGCTAATTCCACCTCTTTATCCCAGGCCTTACAAAATTTTGGTATGCCTACGAACAGGCTCGAAGAAATTGCTGTACTGAATGGCATGCAACTGATAGACCGTGTAGATAAAGGAACCCTAATAAAGGTAATTGCTCAATAACAGGCTTAACAATTATAAAAGTAAAGGCCCAACTATAGTTTTATAGTTGGGCCTTTACTTTTATAATTTAAATTATCGTTAACTCAGCTTTCCTTCCAGTTCCTCAACCTCCATCATCTGCTCTTCCCACAGGCTATTGGCTTTGTCGAGATCTTTTTTTACAGCTTCAAACTTTTTAGAGGTTTCCTGCAACAGGCTTACATTGCCATACACTTTCGGGTCGGCTAGCTCAGTCTCGTATTTTGCCAATTCCTGTTCCAGTTGCTGCACATTTTTCTCTAGCTCAGTCAGTTTTTTATTGGCCTGTTTAAGCTGGTTATTCAGCTGGTTAAATTCTGAGTTATTACGAGCAGGTTTTGGCTCTTCTTTTTTAGGAGCCGGGGCAACAGCTGCCTGAAGTTTGGCTTCTTTCTCGCGCTTCTCCTGAAAAGCCTCATACTCGTGATAGGTACCCGGGTACTCTTTCAGCTGATAATCCTCGATATACCAGATCTTGGTAGCTACATTCTCTACAAAGTAACGGTCGTGCGAGATGATCACAAAAGTACCTTCGTATTGCTCCAGCGCCTGGATCAGGATGTTTACCGACTGCATGTCAAGGTGGTTGGTAGGCTCATCGAGCATCAGGAAATTAGCTTCTGAGATCAGTGTTTTGGCCAACGCTACACGGCTTTTCTCCCCTCCTGAAAGCACCTTTATCTTTTTGAAAACATCGTCGTTAGTAAACAGGAACGAACCTAACAAAGTACGCAATTCTACTTCTGTTTTTTTGGAGCCTGCCTGCTGCAACTCTTGTAAGATCTCGTTATCCACGTTCAACGATTCCAGCTGGTGCTGCGCGTAAAACGACATGATGACGTTATGGCCGAGTTCACGTTTGCCTTGTATCGGTTCGGTGCCGGCAATAATGCGGAGTAGCGTCGATTTACCTTTACCGTTGGCACCCACCAGGGCAATTTTATCGCCACGCTCAATGTGTACGTTTGTATCCCGGAAAATAACTTTGTTACCGAAAGCCTTGCTCATGTGTTCCAACCTGAAAACATGGCGGCCCGGCTGCACACTAAACTTAAAGCTGAAATTAACCTTAGCTGATTCCGGGGCTACATCTTCTATTCGCTCTAGACGTTCCAGCTGTTTCATGCGGCTTTGCGCCTGCTTGGCCTTAGTTGCTTTGGCTTTAAAACGCTCTATAAAGCGCTCTGTCTGGCGAATCTGGGCCTGTTGGTTTTCGTATGCGCCTTTCTGTATTTCGTTGCGCATGGCCTTCTCTTCCAGGTAAAAACTATAGTTACCCGGGTATACATTCAGCTTGGCACCTGATACTTCTACTGTAATATTGGTAGTTCTATCTAAAAACTCACGGTCGTGTGATACAATGATCACAGCACCTTCAAAGCGCTCCAGGTAAGTCTCCAGCCATTTAATAGAAGGTAAGTCCAGGTGGTTGGTAGGCTCATCGAGTAACAGCAACGATGGCTTTTGAAGGAGGATTTTGGCAAGCATCACACGCATGCGCCAGCCACCCGAAAACGAGGCCAGTGGCTGTTGCAGTTCTTCGGTGCTAAAGCCAAGACCTTCCAGAATTGCTTCGGCTTCGGCCTGCATGGTGTAGCCGCCAAGCGCTTCGAAACGCTCCTGCAGGTTCGCCAGTCTTTCGACCAGTTTATCTTCAAAGTTATGCTCAAACTCTATCAGCACCTTATCGATCTCGCTTTGCAAACTCATTGCTTCTTCAAAAGCCTGCATCGCCACCGACAAAATACTTTCGTGGGTCTGGTAACTCAGCAGGTCCTGGTTCAGGAAGCCAATGGTGGTGTCCTTGCTCATTTGTATGCTGCCGCTGTCCGGTTTGTACTCGCCAACTATAATGCGCAGCAGCGTTGACTTTCCGGTACCGTTCAGGCCAATCAGACCAATTTTATCTTTCGGACGGATGTGCAGGTTGGCATCGTCGTACATCGGGCGGCTGCCAAAATGAAAGCTAAGGTTGTTTATGGAGATCATCTAATCGAAATCATGCTATAAAGTGCAAAGGTACTTAAATAAACGCATACTGCCCACCCAACGGCTAATGCTAAGACTATGAACCACATGACCTATAGTTGGTGCATTCCAAAAACTATAGCCATTATGTTTTAAATCGTTTAACTAAACAATTACAGTAGGCAATCGTTTCATTAGCAATGCAGTTGTATAAATGCATATCTTTGCAGGTTGGCAATTCGTTTATTTAACAGGCAACTATGATCGCGATAACTTCGCTGTTAGACAAATTTCACTCCGACCGCGTTTCTGAACTGACAGAACTGCTTGAAACAAAGTTTGGGCTTAATGGGGTGAAAATAACGCCTTATCCGCATCTTACCATACTTACGGCAGAGATCCCGGATATGGAAGAGTTGAAGCAATACCTGGAGCTTACCTGTTTCGAGATGCCTGATTTTACGATCCGCACCACCGGTTTAGGCATTTTCCCGGGGCCAACGCCGGTCGTTTACATACCTGTGCTGCGCACGCCCCCGTTAAACCAACTACACGCCAAACTGCACCGCGATATTTCTGAAATGAGCAGCGAAATGGGCATTTACTATAACCCGAATATGTGGTTGCCTCACATTACGCTCGCCCTCGGCGATACCACTCCTGAAATGCTTGGACCTCTGCTTGCTTTCCTTTGCAACTATAACTTTAACTGGGAAGTGACCATTGACAACATTACCATCCTGCAGAAGTGTGGTGATTTCTACCTGAAAGAAGAAGAGTTCCGGTTTGGCCGACGAGAGTTAATAATCTAACTTACCATATAAAACAAAAGCGGCTGCAGAGTTAATCCTGCAGCCGCTTTTTATAGTTAGCCTTCCGGCATTCCTTACATATCCAGCACGATCGCAAATATCAGCGGTGCAACTATAGTTGCGTCCGACTCGATCATATACTTTGGTGTTTCCTTGCCTAATTTACCCCAGGTAATCTTCTCGTTTGGCACGGCGCCTGAGTAAGAACCATAGCTGGTTGTAGAGTCAGAGATCTGCGCAAAGTAGCCCCATAACGGAACGCCTGTGCGCTGCAAATCCTGGTGCAGCATTGGTACCACGCATATCGGGAAGTCACCGGCAATACCACCACCTATCTGGAAGAAACCTATCGTAGATTCCTCTTTCGCATTCTGAGTATACCAGTCAGCCAGGTAGATCATGTACTGGATACCGGTTTTCATGGTATGTACATTTTTGATGTCACCGGCTATAACGTGACCAGCATAAATGTTACCTAAGGTTGAGTCTTCCCAGCCCGGGCAAATGATCGGCAGGTTCTTTTTAGCAGCTTCCAGCATCCAGCTGTTCTTCGGGTCGATCTGGTAATATTGTTCCAGGTCGCCGGATAAAAGTATCTGGTAAAAGAATTCGTGCGGGAAGTAAGATTTGCCTTCCTGGTCTGCTTTCTCCCAGAACTTAAGTACGGTGTGCTCTAAACGTCGCATCGCTTCTTCTTCCGGAATACAGGTATCGGTTACGCGGTTCATGTGGCGCGCTAGCAAAGCCTCTTCATCTGCTGCAGAAAGTTCGCGGTAATGCGGCACACGCTCATAATAATCGTGGGCTACCAGATTAAAGATATCTTCTTCGAGGTTGGCGCCTGTACACGAAATAGCATGCACTTTATCCTGTCGGATCATCTCGGCGAGAATGATACCCATCTCAGCCGTAGACATGGCTCCAGCCAGCGTGATCATCATTTTACCACCGTTGTTCAGGTGTGTTTTATAACCTTCGGCAGCGTCTATCACAGAGGCCGCGTTAAAGTGCTTGTAGTGTTTCTTTAAGAATTCTGATACGTTCATAGTTAATAGCATAAAGCAACCTTTACAGGGTTACCTGGGTCCGCAAAGTTAAGATATATTTCGTTATTCGTTGTTGGTTATTCGTTAATCGCAGCTATTGCCTTTCGTAAATAGTTGTTAGTTATTCGTTGTTCGCAGCTATAAGGTTAAGTAAGAGCATAGTATAAGCTGACAGGCTTTATTACATCCAGGATTTCCCTAAAAGCAAGGAAATGAATTAACCCATCTCTACCCCTCCCAGGAGGGGAATTTGAACGTGGCTAACAAGAAGCAAAATATTGCGCCTCTACACCTTTAACTTCCTAACTTCCAAACTTTCTAACTTCATAACTACACAGCCGGTTTCTCGATGATCAGGTTGTGGTTGGTGTAGATACAGATATCGGCGGCGATGTTAAGACCTTCGCGTACCATCTCTTCTGCTGACAAATGCGGTGCGTGTTTTTTTAGCGCAAGTGCTGCTGCATGGGCATACATACTTCCGGAGCCAATAGCAGCGATCTGGTTGTCTGGTTCCAGTACATCGCCGGTTCCCGAAATAATAAGCAGTTCGTCTTTGTTGGCTACTACCATCATGGCTTCGAGTTTGCGCAGGTATTGGTCCTTGCGCCAATCTTTGGCAAGTTCTATGGCAGCGCGTTTCATGTTTTGCTGGTAGGCGTTCAGTTTCTCCTCGAAGCGCTCAAGCAGTGTAAAAGCATCGGCAGTAGAGCCGGCAAAGCCTGTAACTACTTTCCCATCAAGCAGTTTGCGTATCTTTTTAACGTTGCTTTTGGCAATGTGCTTATCCATAGTTGCCTGTCCATCAGCACCTAATGCTACTTCGCCGTTATGGTATATTCCTAAAACTGTGGTTGATCTTATCCTTGTCATGAATTGCGTTTTTGATTATAGTTAGCTACGGCTATAGTTGATATTTAGCTGTAGTAAGTTTGTAAAGCTACGGCACTTCAAACAAAAAGCCAATTGTATAGTTTGCGCCAAATTGTCTTTTATTTTGGAAGCCAGGCAACTATTGTTCTGACATCTGCATCTCACAGTTAAACAGGTGAAATACGTTTGGGTTTACCGGCAACTAGAGCAACAGTTGGAGGAGATTTTTTGCAGGCAGTTAGTATTTGGCTAGTTGTATAGGAATTTCTACATTAAACATTCGTTTATCCGCCCGATTTGGTAGGCTAAACGAATGTTTATGTTGTTTATACTATAGTTGGGCGTCATTTAAAAAGAACTAATGCTGAGTTGGTTGACAAAAAATAAAACCAAAGAATATAAGGACAGACTTCTAAAATCCTTTCCGACCGAACTCAAATCGGATGTGGAATCAGTTGTCAAAATATTGCCACTCGAAAAGAATGACGTGAAGCTTTGTGACGGACAGGTTCAGAAAGTTGATAATCTGATTCATTCGACTGAATTGACAATCAAGTTGATGGGAGAAGAACTTACAATCCCTTACAGACTTTACTTTGACGAGCCGGACATTGACAATGAAAATAATTTAACTGACAGACAGAAAACCATTCTGAACTGCATTTTTTTAAGACACCACAATGGTTACTTACGAGAAAGGAGACTAAAAAAATTAATTAATCAAGATGAAAAGTGGATAATCCCTTTTACAGTTCAATTGCTTGGGGAGTACGTATATGAAATTTTAGAAGTCTTAGAAGAACATATAAATGAAAAGACAATTGATGATTACCACTCATTTACAGAGGAAAACCCTAAATATTGGCAACAGACTGAAAGCAGAATGATAAGTTATTGGAATGAATATTACAGACGGAAATTTCCAAAACTGAAAGAGTATTTAGGGACAGCATTAGTAAAAAGAATAAAAAAAACGAACGCACAACAGCAGGTATAGTGCATGCCCTTCGGGACACGCGCCATACCCAAACCGTTAGCATCATACAAATTATACCCTTAGCAATATGAAAAAATACTTGATCCCATTCATTACCCTGTTGGCTGTTAGTACACTCTCCTACATGTACAACCTCGTAAGTTTCATTTTGCTAATGTTAATTGCCTTAAGTCTGGCATTCCTGCTGGCGGCTGGTATACTTAAAATTTTTCGCAGAGACCTTGATAAAAAGTGGTTGAAAATACCATTAGTGATCATGACGGTATGTATTACTGGTGTTTTTATTGGCTTGTTTCGTCCTTTAGAGCAAGCGATAATAAACACCGGTGATGCTAGTGAGAAACTGGCATACGCTTATAAAACTGACCAGGGAGACAGGATGACCGTCAGAGCATATCTTGGCATATTTAAAGACAATATGGCGAAGCGGGACAGCATCCGGCTTGAACAAGTAAATAAGCTATACAAGGAAAACCAGATCAGTGAGCCTATTGATAAGTTTTATGCTGCCTTCATATTTCACCACAGCAAAAAAAGCGCATACTTTGAAATAGCTCAGAAACTAGCCAACGAGGCTGCTTCTGTTCTTAAACTAAAAGATGACTATGTGGTGCAATGGTTAGCCAAAGCAACTTATGACAGATGGATGGTTTCATTAGGAAAGCCAGAGAAATACGGAACCCAGGATAAGTTTAGCGTGAGCGTAGAATAAGCACTTACTGAATAGAGAACTTCATCATTCGCTATTTAGAGCTTCATAAATTATTCAATAGTTAATCATTTTTTAAAGTCAAAGCATAACTACGGTTCTATCGATAATTGTTGCTCCAATTAGTGCTATCGTAACAACCAATACATTGTCAGAGAATAAACAGCAGATCAAACACTAACCACTAATATAAATGAATCCAATCATCAGAAACATACTGGCTGTAGTAGCAGGCATTATCATTGGCAGCCTCGTGAATATGGGCTTAATTTCCATTAGTGGTTCCATCATTCCGCCTCCAAACGGCGCCGATGTTACGACCACAGAAGGGCTGAAAGCTACCATGCATTTATTTGAGCCTAAGCATTTTATTTTCCCCTTCCTGGCGCATGCGCTCGGTACTTTTGCAGGAGCATTTGTAGCGGCAATAATTGCAGCCAACCATAAAATGAAATTCGCTTTGGCTATTGGCGTCTTTTTCCTGGCCGGCGGAATTGCCAGTGTTTTCATGCTTCCATCACCAACCTGGTATACTATAGTTGATTTACTTTTTGCTTACATCCCGATGGCTTACCTGGCAGGAATGATCGCTATCAGGCAAAGAAAAACTGTACGCCGGGAGAGCTTAATTTAAATAACGATTACGCTATAGTTTCTTCATCAATCTCAGCATTAGTAATTATAGTTGTGAAGCCAAAATAAAGATGCTGTCCCGAAATTTAGCAGAAGATATAGTTTGGGTTGGCACCTTTGGCCCACTTTATGCATTAGCATATCATAAGCAACTATAACGACGCACATGAAAGGACTTTTTCTGCTTATATCGGGATTGATGATATCGTTCAGTGGCATGGCACAGGAGTATAATGTGCTGGCTTACGAACCTGGCAAAAAACTAACGTGGCAGGATTTCCAGGGCAGGCCTCACGCTTCAGATGCCCATAAAGGCGCTGAAATAACGGTAACCATCTTTTTAAAAGCACGGGAAACAAGCTTCTGGTCGGGCGGCACCTCTTACGATGCTTACGCCGTAGCTTTTAAGAATGAGTCGTGGGTGAAGCCCGGCTATAAAGATGATTACACGCTGAAGCACGAACAAATACATTTTGATATAGCGCACCTGTATGCCGAAATGCTGGAAATTGAAATCAACAACCTCGATAAGAAAACCATCAGGCAAAAAGACCAGGTAGAGAAAATGCTGAACGAAAAGCTGGCACAGATGCAGGCGCACCAAAACCGCTACGACCGTGAAACCTATGGCGGAAACAACTATGCCAAGCAAAAGAAATGGAGTAACAAGATTGCCAAAGCACTTAAGATTATAAACACTGAAGCCGAAGTATAAAAACTATAGTTTACAAACAAAAAAGCCTCTCCTAACCCGGAGAGGTTTTTTTATGCTTTGCAACTGCTACGAACTATCTTAATACAACCGTTACACTCAAACTCCCGAGTAGTATTTTACATATCGCCCGACTTAGCAGATTGCTTCTCGGCTTTTTCGCGGGCTTTTATAGATTTTTGCTCGAGCTTGTATGTTTTTTTGGCCGCATTAGCAGCATCCGTGTTGCGTTTGTGCGCCTCCTTTGCAGCTTTATATTTATCCTGGGCCAGTTTTAACTCTCGTTCTGCTTCTTTTAGCGCCGATTTGGTTACTTCTGTTGAAGCACTTCGCACCTGAAATATCGAGTCGGCCAGATGAAGGCGGCGCGCATCTTCGTCAGCTCTAGAGTTAGTAGATTGTGCCATAGCCGGAAAACTGCCAATAAGCACGAACAGTAAAGCGATTATTGTAGATATGTATAACTTTTTCATAGTATTGTATACGCAAATTAATACATTGAGTCTCAACAAGATACTGCTACTAAAACGTTACAACCGAGGCTATACTTCAAGAAATAAAAACGCCTCTCCATTTCTGAAGAGGCGTTTTTATTTTATAATTTGATGAAGTTTACACCAGTATTCTAACAGGGTTCTCCAGCAGGTTCTTAAATGTCTGCAGGAAAGCAGAGCCAACAGCACCATCCACTACACGGTGGTCGCACGACAGGGTAACTTTCATTACATTGCCAATACGGATCTCACCGTCGCGCACAACAGGCGTTTGCTTGATACCACCAACGGCCATGATGCAGGCATCCGGCGGGTTGATGATCGCAGTGAATTCTTCAATACCGAACATGCCTAAGTTAGAGATAGTAAACGTGTTACCTTCCCAGTCTGATGGTTGCAGTTTCTTGCTCTTCGCTTTGCCACCCAGGTCTTTCACCTCAGCAGCTATAGTTGACAGTGATTTATAGTCGGCGTTGCGAACAACCGGCACCAGCAGGCCTTCTTCTACAGCTACGGCTACACCAATGTTAATGTGCTTGTTATAACGGATCTTATCGCCTAACCACGACGAGTTAACTGCAGGGTGCTGACGCAATGCCGCAGCAGCCGCTTTAATTACCAGGTCGTTGAACGACACCTTAACCGGAGACACTTCGTTGATAGAAACGCGGGCTTCCATCGCCTTGTCCATGTCAATTTCCATGGTCAGGTAGAAGTGCGGAGCCGAGAACTTGCTTTCTGCCAGACGGCGTGCAATTACCTTACGCATCTGCGATACGGCAACTTCTTCATAAGCATCGGCAGGTGCACCTGGTATAGTTGCAGTAGGTGCAGCCTGTGGTGCAGCAGCAGCAGCTTTCTGTGGCGCTTCAGCACCCGGTTTAAAGTTCTCAATATCGCGCTGAACGATACGGCCACCTTCGCCGGTACCTTTTACCTGTGCCAGGTTAATACCTTTCTCCTGCGCCATTTTCTTGGCCAGCGGAGAAGCTTTTATTCTACCACCTTCAGCAGTTGTGCTTTCGGTTTCAGCGCCTTGTGCAGGCACGGTAGTAGTTTCTACTTTATCAGAAGTAACAGCATCCACACCAGCTTCTACAGACTGGTCTGTCTGTGTGCTTTTCTTGCTTCCTTCGGTATCTGCGCCGCCTTCCAGCAGGGCTTTATAGTCTGCGCCTTCTTCGCCTATAATGGCAATAACAGCATCGATAGCAACAGAATCGCCGGCATTTACGCCAGTGTACAACAGTGTGCCATCTTCGTAAGATTCCAGCTCCATAGTTGCCTTATCGGTCTCTACTTCAGCCAGTACATCACCGGATTTTACTTTATCGCCTACTTTTTTCAGCCAGCTCACCAGTACGCCTTCTGTCATAGTATCGCTCATTTTCGGCATCCTGATAACAGATGCTTTAATGTTGCTGGTATCTACAGATGTTTTAGCAGCCGGAGCTTCTGTTTTTGCAGGTGCAGCAGCAGGTTTTGCTTCTTCTTTTTTCTCTTCCTTAGGAGCTTCAGTTTTTGCAGGTTCAGCGGGCTGAGCGCTTCCGCCTGCTTCGTTTAATAAGCCCGAAATATCTTCACCTTCTTTACCAATAATGGCTATTACAGCATCAATCGGAACAGCTTCGCCTTTTTTAGGACCAATGTAAAGCAGTGTGCCATCGTTGTACGACTCCAGCTCCATAGTTGCCTTATCAGTCTCTACTTCTGCCAGCACATCGCCGGAACTTACTTTATCACCAACCTTTACCAGCCAAGATGCGATCACCCCTTCGGTCATCGTGTCACTCATCTTTGGCATTCTTATTACTTCAGCCATATTTGTCGTATCGTTTTATCGCCCGGGTCGGGCTCCTTATAATCCGCCCAAAATTAGATTTAAAAATATTTTATTCAAACTATACTACCTAATTTGTTCGTGAGGGTCGGGTATAGTTTGGTCAGGTGATTTTTGAATGTGCAGATGGGCTGTGTCGCAATAGCTTTTAACGGTAAACATACTGCCCGTATAATCAAGCTGATACAGGCACAGGTTCTGGTGCTCGAACTGGTCCATGCAGCGGAGCGGGTACTTTAGCAACTGGCACAACAAAATGCGCATGGCGCGGCCGTGCATACAGATCAGTATAGTTTCTTCTTCGGGTCTGCTCAGTATAGTTTCGATAACCGACACCTGCCTTGCCGCTACCAGGTCCGGGCTTTCGCCGCCTTCAATGCAAACGTGGGTTTCGCCATCGCACCAGGTCTGCAGAATGTTATGGTAATAAGCGTCTTCTTCGGGCGTAATGCGGGTACCTTCGCGGGTTCCCCAGTTTATCTCGTTCAGGCCATCGTATGTTTCGTGCGGTATGCCCAGGTCCAGGAAACCCTGCACCGATTGTATGCTGCGCTGTAACATGGAGGTATAAACTTTATCGAAAGGGATGTGTTTATAGTGCTGAAAAAACAGGTTTGCCTGGCGCTGTCCTTCGTCGTTTAACTGCGAATCTACGCCGCTGCCCTGCACAATGCACTGTACGTTGTAATCTGTTTGCCCGTGGCGGATAAGGTATACTTTTTTGATACTCAAAATTCTTCTACTTTTGCTTTTAAGGACTTTTCAACCGCGAAAATAGCCATCGCAGCCCATGGATAAAAATATAAGTACGTTAGAGCGCGTAAAGGAGTGGAATAAAAATACCATGGTAGAGCACCTGGGTATTGAAGTAACGGAAGCCGGCGAAGGATACCTGGTGGGCAAAATGCCTGTCGATTTCCGCACGCACCAGCCGATGGGTCTGCTGCATGGCGGCGCTTCGGTAGTGCTGGCCGAAACGCTGGCAAGTATAGGTGCTGCCCTGCAGGTTGACCTGACTCAGAAAGCCTGTGTTGGGTTAGAGATAAATGCGAACCACATTCGCGGTGTAAGCGAAGGCTGGGTGTATGGCAAAGCAACCGTTTTGCACAATGGCCGCCGCACCCAGGTTTGGGAGACTAAAATTACAGACGAAGCCGGCAACCTGGTATGCATCAGCCGCATGACAGTGGCCGTTATCGATAAAAAATAGAATCATGGCAGATCATGCCCCTGGCAATACAAATTCCGGAACCGATACGCAAAAATATAGTTTAGAGCAGGTTGTAACTACCGCACTAGCCTTACAATTGCCTGTAGCCGTGTGGCGCTTTCCCTCCGCTTCAGGAGCAAACGCTTGCATCTCTTTTAATAGCGCTATACACATCGAACAACCCGAGCTTGAGAACAGTCCCTTTGGTTTTTTTTTCTGTCCGTTTGTAGTTGGTGAGCAACCTACTCTTTTTATTAAAGCTGATATTGTTCATAGTTCTGAAACCGGGCTTTTAACTTTTTCTGATGATGTAACTCAAACACAAAAGCAGGAATTTATAGTTGCGCTGCAAAGGTCGCAAAGTATAAAGCAAAACTGGCACCTGCATGCTTCTGAAACTATAAATCAACAAACCGAAGCCGGATTTAAAGATGCTGTTGCTGAAGCCATTACAACTATAAACAATGGCTACATGGAAAAAGTGGTGCTGTCGCGTACGGCTACCCACCCATTGCCTGCCGGTTTTAATTTGATAGCGATCTATAGTTTGATGCTGAAAAACTACCCGAACGGTTTTGTGTCGCTGGTTTCGGTGCCAGAGGCTGGAACATGGCTCGGTGCCTCCCCGGAAATATTGGTCAGCGTCGATACGGATAATGTTTTCAGAACAGTAGCTTTGGCCGGAACACAACCTGCCACACAGGGAGAGCCGGTAGGCAATGCAATCTGGCGGCAAAAGGAAATTGAAGAGCAGGGCATGGTAGAGCGCTATATCCTGAGCTGCTTCAAAAAACTACGCCTGCGAGAGTATACCGAAGTTGGCCCCCGAACGATTGTTGCCGGCAACCTGATGCACCTGCGCACTGATTTCAGCGTTGACCTGACCGAAGTAGACTTCCCGACACTGGGTTCAGATATGCTGGAACTGCTCCATCCTACCTCAGCGGTTTGCGGTTTGCCAAAAGAGCCGGCGCTACACTTTATAAAAGCGCACGAAGGCTATAACCGAAGCTATTATAGTGGCTACTTAGGTCCGGTTAATTCTCCTGATGGCACACACCTTTACGTAAACCTGCGCTGCATGCAGCTCCTTAAAGACCAGGCCATACTATACGCCGGAGCAGGCATTACCGGAGAATCAGACGCTGAAAAAGAATGGCAGGAAACCCAGTATAAAATGCAGACAATGGGGAAAATACTGTCTAATTTTTAATTTAGGATGAGTGAATCAGTGAATATTCAAAGTAAATTCATTTTTTAAATTCAGCTTTCTTAAATTCTATTCACTCGATCACACAATCGCTCATTCAGTCATTATGATACTTCAGCCAGTTGTTAATATAGCCGAGATTTGTGCCCGCAAGGGAGTGGAAAATGTTGTGTTGTCGCCGGGGTCGCGTTGTGCGCCTTTAACGATAGCGTTTGCGCGTCACCCGAAGCTGAACGTTAGAACTGTAAGCGATGAGCGTGCCGCTGCTTTTATTGCGTTGGGCATGGCTTTAAGAACTGGTAAGCCAACGGTATTGATCTGCACATCGGGCACTGCTGCGTTAAACTATGCTCCCGCCGTAGCTGAAGCTTTTTTCCAACAGGTGCCCTTGCTTATACTTACTGCTGACCGCCCACCTGAGTGGATTGACCAACTTGACGGACAGACCATCAGGCAGCAAAACATCTATGGTCAACACATCAAAAACAGTTATACTTTTCCGGTTGATTTATCGCATAAAGACAGTGTGTGGCATAGCGAACGCATGGTTTCCGAAGCGCTGAACGAAACATTGGCTTATCCTGCCGGTCCGGTTCATATTAACATCCCGCTACGTGAGCCCTTTTACCCTGCTGCCGGCGAAGAACTTGTTTTTGACTCTGATGTAAAGGTTATAGTAGAAGAGCCTGCCAACTATAGTTTAAGTGAAAAACAGGTAGCGCAATTGCAGAAGGAGATCAGCAACTATAACCGCATTCTTATAGTTTCCGGTCAGCAAAACCACACAACAGAAATACAACCAGCATTACAGCAGTTTGTCGAGAAAACCGGCGCCGTTATAGTTGGCGACCTGATCGCAAACATACATAGGTTACCGCAAACTATTCGCCACCAGGATGCCATCCTTGCCTGCTCTGACCCTGAGAAGTTGGAGAGGTTACAACCTGATCTGCTGATCACATTTGGTAAATCGGTTATCTCGAAGGCACTTAAACTTTACCTGCGCAAGTATAAGCCAAAAGCGCACTGGCATATACAGCCAGCCGGCCAGTTAGCAGATACGTACCAGTCGCTTACCCGCATTATCCGAAGCACCCCGGAGGCTTTTTTCGGAACTATAGACGCTACTAAAAATGACACAAACTATAGTTCGGACTGGACTGAGATTGAACATAAAGCAGCCTCGTTCTTAAAAGATCATACCTCCAAAGCCGAGCTTAGTGAGTTAACCATAGTTGCCCGGATTTTTGAGAATCTGCCGCCTCAAAGTAACCTGCATTTAGCCAATAGCATGGCTGTACGCTATGCCAACATCATAGGGTTAGCTGCCGGAAAAAATGTGGAAGTGTATGCTAACCGAGGCACCAGCGGCATAGACGGAAGTAACAGTACCGCCGTTGGTTGTGCCCTTACCAACTCCAATATCACCACGCTTGTTACCGGTGACATGGCTTTCTTTTACGACCGTAACGGTCTGTGGCATAATTACCTGCCTCAAAACCTGAGAATCGTTATTCTGAACAACCACGCCGGCGGTATTTTCAGGTTAATAGACGGCCCAAAACAGCAACCGGAACTGGAGGAGTTCTTCGAGACGAGACAAGCGCTGGATGCTGCCAACACAGCCCGTGATTTCGGAATGAACTATATTGCCTGCCATAGTTCAGAAGAAATGGAAAGTACTTTAATGACTTTTTTTGCTGCTGATGCCGGAGCAGGTATTCTGGAGATCTTCACGGATAGTAAGGCCAATGCAGCATCTTTTGCAGCATATAAGCAGGCGTTGTTGAAAGCATTGTAGGTTTATAGTTTCCGTGGTCTACCCCCCAGCCCCTCAGAGCTATGCTCGCTACCTTCGAAATCTCTTCTCGGTAGTTTAAGGCGGGGAGCTTTTCTGCTTTTTACTTTGTCATCTCGAACAGCGTGAGCGATCTGATCCAGTTTAACATCCCCCTTCGCCCCCTTCAAAGGGGGACTTTCTGCTGTTGCTATAGTTAGCATTATAGTTCTATAGTTTCAGCCTATCCCGCGGACAGGTCGCGACCTGTCCCTACGGAAATACAACCATGATGAATCTCGGAGCTTATCAGTTCAAACTATAGACAAACTATAACTATGAGAAATATCACAGTCTTCGGGTTGAGCGCCTTGTGAATATCTGGTGCCGCAGGCATTGCGACGCAGGAGCAAAAGAGATTCGCACAGCGCGATGCCCGAAGACGGGGCCTCCCGGCCGTGAGGGCACCAAAGCCTGATTGAAACGATAGGTTTGTAGAGCTCCCAGGATTAGATGTAGTTTGAAAGGATAGCTTGGTTCGGGAGGTATAGCTCGCTAAAAGCTGAGATAGATTTCTCACTTTGTTCGAAAAGACAGTAATGAAACTACAGGACACATAAGATTTCTCGGCTGCGCTCGAAATGACAATAGAGAATAGCTATTAAATTACCACTATTTACCCACCAACCTTATATTCCAGAAAATAACTATAATTCCCTTTGCTGCCTTTTTTACGGGCCATAACTGCGAGACTACCCTGGGCTGGTTTTAGCTGGATGATGTGGCTGGTGCCTTTCGTATCAAAGTAAAACCATTGTTTATTGTTTAGCACTAGCAACTCAACATCGTCGGCAACAGTGAACGACAAAAAGTAAGATTTACCGGGCTGCAGCTTTCCGTGCAATGGGGCTTTCTCTATTTTTATAGGCAGGTCGGTGTTCCAGGTAGTAGGGATGTTGCTGAGTTTGCCCGTGGTCAGGCCTGTTAATACTTCAGAAGCGTCGACACCCAGTTTAAAAAGCGACTCCTCTACAGAGGTAAGCTTTTCGTACTGTGCCAGTGTTATCGGCTTTTCAATTTGCTGCCATTTCGGGTCTTTGGGCAGGTGGCTGAACAGGAAGGCATGCGGGTCAACATCAAACCAGTATGGATTATAGGCAACTATAGTTTTCAGCTTCCCATTCACCATTCTCGCGCTCCCTGAGCCCCAGGTGGCATCAACCAACCTCCAGCTCCCATTCAGATACACGCTATTCCAGGCATGGTTTGTTTGGTTAAACCTTCTTCCGGGTGAATACCCATACCCTTTGGCATATCCGCTTATAATTTCAACTTTCAAACCCATTTCCTCACCAAGCGCTTTGTAAAGTCTGGCGTAACCATCGCAGACCGATAACCGGTTCCTCAAAACTACTTCCACTGAATTGTCACCGAAGTTACCGGCATTGTACCCGTGGTCGTTGTAGCGGATGTTCCGGGCAATCCAGGCGAAAACAACACGGGCACGTTCGTAATCGTTTGTGGCTTCTTTATTAAGGTAAGCTGCCAGAGTTTTTACGTTTTTGGCATATCGAGCATCGGTGTTAAAAGCAAACAGGTCAAGTTCCTGTAAGCGTGCGGGGCCTGGCAAATTAGTTGCAAATCCCTGTAAAACAGGAAGTGCCGCAAAAAGCAATACCAACAGGAAGTATCGAAATAAACGAAAGTGACTAAGTCTGTTTTTAAAGAATGAGTGATGTTTGGTAGAGAGCATAATAACGATGGTATTCAAACTATAAACAACAATGCCGGGTATAGCACATTGGTTCAACTATAACGACAGGCATAACTCGATAAGTATACTATTCCAAGACAATCAAACTAAAATCTTAAGATAATGAAGCAGTTACAGGCATGTATTTTGTGAATGATTTGCTTGGCGTAGCCCGGCGTTGTAATGTTGCACAAGTAGCTGCCGCTTGTTTTGCCGGTTGGTAGAATTTTATTAAGGCAGAAAAGTAACATTTCGGGTTTGTTTCACTTACAGAAACTATAGCGCTGACTTGTTGGTTTTCAATTAAATTTTGAGCTTATGACACAATACAACAGGTGGTACCACCCGTACGATATTGACGAAAAATACAATAAGAGAGTAGCCTACTTCAGCATGGAGTATGGCATAGATCAGGCTTTTAAGATCTATTCAGGGGGGTTGGGTTTTCTTGCTGGTTCGCATATGCGCAGCGCCCACGATCTTCGCCAGAACCTGATTGGAATCGGGATGCTTTGGAAATATGGTTACTACGACCAGGTTCGTCACGACGACCAGAGCATGCGGGCCCAGTTTCAGAAAAAGTTTTACTCGTTTCTGGAGGAGACCGATATAACAGTTACCGTTCTGGTGAACAATCACCCGGTAAAGGTAAAAGCCCTCGCGCTTAAACCTGAGATATTCGGTACAGTACCCATGTATTTCCTGACCACGGATATTGCTGAGAACGATTACCTTGCCCGAACTATAACGCACCGTTTATACGATCCGGAGGTAAGTACCCGAATTGCACAGAGCATTGTGCTGGGTATAGGAGGCGGCAAAGTAGTGGAAGCACTAGGCGGAGCAGATATCTATCACTTGAATGAAGCCCATGCCCTGCCGCTATCTTTCTCGTTACTTGATAAATACCGAAGCGTAGAAAAAGTGCGCGAGCACATGGTGTTTACCACGCACACCCCTGAAAAAGCAGGTAACGAAGAGCACGATATCAATTTCCTGGACAGGATGAGCTTCTTTAATGGCACCCCGTTGGAAGAAGTGCGCAAGCTAACCCATATGGAAGGCCATTTGTTTAACCACACGTTGGCTGCTCTCCGACTTTCTAAGGTAGCTAATGGTGTATCGCAGCTGCACGGCGAAGTAGCCAGGCAGATGTGGGATGAAAACCATGGTATCTGCGAAATAAAAGCCATCACCAACGCCCAACATGCCAATTACTGGACCGACGACGATATCTGGGATGCCCTTCAGGCTGGCAACGATAACGCCCTGCTAGTTCGCAAAAAGGAAATGAAGCACCTGCTCTTTAAAGTAGTAGCCGACCAGACGGGTAAACTGTTTGATCCGGAAGTGCTGACCATCGTTTGGGCCCGTCGTTTCGCTGCCTATAAGCGTGCCGATTTACTGGTTCGTGATTTTGAGCGTTTCCTGGAGATCATCAATCACAGCGAGCGCCCGGTGCAGGTTATCTGGGCTGGTAAGCCTTACCCTTTTGATGAAGGAGCTGTCAGCACATTTAACAAGCTGGTTCATTTATCCAGAAAGCAGCCGAACATGGCCGTTCTGTCTGGTTACGAAATGGAGCTATCACGTAAATTGAAACAAGGTTCGGATATCTGGCTAAATACGCCACGTCGTCCGCGCGAAGCATCCGGTACCAGTGGCATGACAGCCTCTATGAACGGATCAATAAACTTTTCGATTCAGGATGGCTGGTTACCTGAATATGCCCGCCACGGCGAGAACAGCTTTATTTTACCTATAGTGGATACCAACTTGCCGGAGCATCTGCAGGATTCAGAAGACCATCATAACCTGATGCATATCCTGGAGCACGAGATCATTCCTACTTATTATCACGATCGAGGTACGTGGCTGAGAATTATGAAGCAAAGTATGATAGATGTGTTACCGTTCTTCGGCTCAGACCGTATGGCGCATGAGTATTATGAGAAGCTTTATAGTTACTAAACTATAGTTTACTTATTTAAAAAGCCGCTTTGTTTATCGCAAAGCGGCTTTTTTGTGTTATTCATTTGTCATTTCGAGCATCAACCGAGGGATCTTAATTGTCCTATAGTTCCTTCTTTGTCATTTCGACGTCAGGAGAAATCTGAGTTCTATAGTTAGATCTCTTCCAACTTGAACCAAGCTGTAGTTTCAAACCACTCTTCATCCTGGGAGCTTTAGTTACCTATCGTTTCAAATCCGCTTTGGTGCCCTCATGGCCGGGAGGCCCCGTCGTTGGGCATCGCGCTGTGCGAATCTCTTTTGCTCGTGCCTCGCAATGCCCTACAGGCACCAGATATTCACAAGGCGCTCAACCCAAAGACTGATTCGTTTCTCATAGCAACCATCCATCTATAGTTTGATTCTATAAGCTCCGAGATTCATCATGGCTGTATTTCCGTAGGGACAGGTCGCGACCTATCCGCTCGATAGGCTGAAACTATAGAACTATGACTTCAACTATAGCATTAGCAGAAAGTCCCCCTTTGAAGGGGGCGAAGGGGGATGTTAAACCATACCAGATCGCTCACGCTGTTCGAGATGACAAAGTAAAAGGCAGAAAAACTCCCCGCCTTAGACTACAGAGAAGAGATTTCGAAGGTAGCGAGCGTAGCTCTGAAGGTTGGGGGTGGTTGGACAACGTTAACTATAGAAATATAGCCAAAGCTGCTACTGGCTTTGTCCCAGGCGGGCCAGTTGAGTCAGGAGACTCAACACCATCGTATGTCACGAGTCTGGAGACTCGCGCCAGCATTTATAAATCCATCAACCCCAAAAGCTTCAACTCATCCCTAAATTCCCTGAACACCTCAGCCAGCTTTACCGGCGGAAAATGCGCATTCAAGCCACTGGGGTTCGGCAACACCCAAACTATAGTTTCAGCAATTAAATCCGGTTGGCGGCCAAGTATAGCTTTAGGTTGGTTAAAAGCAGTACGGTAAGCAGAGATCCCTAAAATTGCCAGCACTTTTGGCCGGAATACCTGTAATTTACGCTTTAAGCTAATACCACCCTGTTTTAGTTCTTCTATAGTTACCTCTGCTGCTGACGCCGTGGCCCTATCCACTATATTGGTAATGCCATACCCCAGCGAGATCAGTTCCAGTTCTTCATCGGGCGCAAATAGGCGTGGCGTAAAACCTGACCGGTAAAGCGTAGGCCAGAACCTGTTGCCGGGGCGAGCAAAATGATGACCCGTAGCGGCAGAATACAAACCCGTGTTGATTCCACAAAAGAGCACACCCAGATCAGGCGCAATCACATCACGAATGGTCCTGTTCTGTGCAGCAGCAACTTCTGCTTTCGTAGGTTTGATCATCAGTTTTATACTATCTTTTCACAAGTTATTTCCGGTTAAATCTTTTCGTACAAGCCACTATATAGGTTTTCCCCTATTTAAATCCAATTTTGCCTATAACAAGGGTTGTAGTTAATACAAATTATCTCAACCTTCTGGTTTTGTAGTCGTACTTAGTCAAAACTTAATATAGTCGGCAACCATCCTTTTTACCTGTCACAGTACAAACTACGGCACTGGTAAAGTAAAGTCATGTTGCCGCCTACCGATCTGATACCTAACCGAACGAAACAGTGTATAGCAAACTTCTACCAACCACTATCGCTTTTTTGCAACAACTGTTTAGCCAATATGCTACTTCCGAAGCTACCCAATGGCTAACAGAAAAACAAAAACAGGTACAATCGTCTCAAACAGGCAAGGAGATATACTTGCCCTTCAGCGCCGCGCCGCGTTATGTAGGAAAAGCCCCTTTAAATCCGACATCTGAAGAGTTAGACCAGGCAAATCAATTACGCCAGGGTTTTAAACCAGACAACTGGACTACAGACCAACTAGCCAGAACTATACTACTGCTAGGTCTGTCAGGCGATGATGCCGACAACTATAGCAAAACCATACTGAAGCTGTTTGGCACCGCCGATATGGGAGAACTGGTAGCTTTGTATGCAGCCTTGCCGCTGTTGCCTCACCCCGACAAGTTTGTACACCAGGCAACTGAAGGCATCCGGACAAATATGGGGAACGTGTACGAAGCCATCGCTTTGGACAACCCCTACCCTTTTAAGAACTTCTCAGAAGCTGCCTGGAACCAGATGGTACTGAAGACGATCTTCACTGGCAAGTCGCTGAACAGGATTTACGGTTTAGACGAGCGCACAAACCCCGATCTGGCGCGTATGCTGTCGGACTATGCGCACGAGCGCTGGGCAGCCGGCCGCACCGTAACACCCGAACTGTGGAGACCGATTGGTCCTCATATCAACGAAACTATAGTCTCAGATATTAAAAGGCTTTTTGCCAGCGACAACGAGACCGAACACGAAGCTGCTGCCTTAACCTGCTATCAGAGCAATTACCCCGAAGCCCAGGCTTTACTGGACCAACACCCGCTGTTAAAACATAAGATCAGAGAAGGCCAGCTTACCTGGAGCCACATTGGCCAGAAAGCGATTACAGCCTAATATAACCTATCACCCGAACCAAATCCCTTACGCTAATGAACACGTTGCAAATGAAATTTATTGACCCGCACATTCACATGACATCCCGAACCACCGACGACTATGCAGCTATGCAGAAAGCCGGTATTGTGGCCATTATAGAACCTGCTTTCTGGCTGGGGCAACCCCGCACGGAACTTGGCTCTTTTAAAGATTATTATAGCAGCCTTATCGGTTGGGAGCGTTTCAGGGCAAGTCAGTTCGGGATAAAGCATTACTGCACCATCGGTCTGAACTCTAAAGAGGCGAATAACGAAGCGCTGGCAGAAGAAGTAATGGATTTGCTACCGATGTTCATCTGCAAAGAAGGCGTAGTGGGTGTTGGCGAGATCGGGTACGACGACCAGACCGCTGCCGAAGACAAATACTATAGATTACAACTGGACCTTGCCAAAGAAGCCAACCTGCCGGTTCAGATACACACCCCGCACCGCGATAAAAAAGCCGGCACCATCCGTAGCATGGAAGTGGCTCTGGAACACAAACTGGACCCGGGCATGGTGATAGTAGACCATAACAACGAAGAAACCGTGCGCGATGTGCTGGACCGTGGTTTCTGGGCAGCCTTTACCATTTACCCTAACACCAAAATGGGCAACGAACGCATGGTGGAGATCGTGAAGCAATATGGCTCCGAACGCATTATCGTGAACAGTGCTGCCGACTGGGGCATCAGCGACCCGCTTGCCGTTCCTAAAACAGCTTCGTTAATGTTAGAAAAAGGTATTAGTATCGCCGATATTCATAAAGTATGCTACCAGAACGCGCTGGATTCGTTCGGGCAAAGCGGACAGATGAAGGAAAGCGACTGGCTGGAGAATACAACGATAGATCAGAGCCAGAAGCTGTTCAACAACTCTATCCTGCGTGGCGGGCAGCTGCCAACTATAGGCGAGATCAGAACCAACCCGATCTTTGATTCCAACATTATCCGTTAACATGACTACATTCGGAGCATACATACGCCTGATGCGGCCAGCCAACATTGTAACCGCTATTGCCGACATCCTGATGGGTTTTGCCGCATCGGGTGCAGTGGTGTTAACTTTTACCAATGTTCGGGGTAATTTTCCTGAAAACGGTTTTGAGATCCTGGCCTGGCTTATCCTTTCAACAATAGGCTTGTATGGCGGCGGCGTGGTGTTTAACGATGTATTTGATGCTGATTTAGACAGAGTTGAAAGACCGGAACGCCCTATCCCCAGCGGAAAAGCAACTATAACCGGCGCATCTGTACTTGGAGCTTTGCTTTTAACTATAGGTGTAGTTGCTGCGCTGCAGGTTTCTATAGTTAGCGCGATCATCGCAGCTATAGTTGCCAGCCTGGCTGTGCTCTACGACTGGAAAGGGAAACATCATCCTGTACTTGGTCCGATAAACATGGGCAGTTGCCGTGGTGGTAACCTGCTGCTGGGTGTAAGTGCCATACCTGCTGCACTGGAGCAACTATGGTTTATCGCCCTTATCCCTATTATTTATATCTCAGCTATCACCATGATCAGTCGCGGGGAAGTGCATGGGGGCAGTACTAAAGCATTAAAAGGCGCGGTGGCCTTATACCTGATCGTTTTTGCTGGAATTGCCAGTTTAGCCTTATTGCCGCAGTTTTCGTTAGTATATAGTTTGCCGTTCCTGGCGCTGTTTGCGTACCTGGTCTTTCCACCCTTGTTTCGGGCTATGCCGTCGCCGGAGCCACAGTTTATTATGCGTGCCGTTAAAGCTGGTATTTTGGCCCTGATCGTGATGAATGCGAGCATTGCCGCAGGTTTTGCCGGGTGGCAGTACGGCCTGGCGGTTCTTTTATTGTTACCAGTATCTATGTTTATGGCGAAACGCTTCGCTGTAACCTGATCTATAGTTTAGGCTTATGAGAGCAATTAAACAGTCTTTTGCCGTGCAGTTTGAGTATGGCATTTACTTTACAGAAGATATTTTTGAGCAGGAGAACGCCATGCTCCGCGATGTGGTGCAACAAAGCAGTCATGCACCTGCCAAGGTGTTTTTTATAGTAGATAGCGGCGTAGCCGAAGCGCATCCGTTTCTGCAGCAATCCATGCTGAACTATACTGCTACACACGCTGATGTAATGACATTGGCTGCCAAACCGCTTATCATACCCGGCGGTGAAGCCTGTAAAAACAATCCCGAAGTGCTGCAACAGGTGCTGGAAAGCATCAACCAACACGGCATTTGCAGGCATTCTTACCTGGTAGCAATCGGTGGCGGCGCGGTGCTGGACCTGGCTGGTTTTGCGGCTGCTATCGCGCATCGTGGTATCCGCCTTATCCGTATCCCAACTACAGTTTTATCACAGAACGATTCAGGTGTAGGTGTAAAGAACAGCATGAACGCCTTTGGCAAAAAGAACTTCCTGGGCACCTTTGCTCCCCCGGTAGCGGTTATCAACGACAGCAACTTCTTGCTTACCCTGGATGAACGTGACTGGCGAAGCGGCATTTCCGAAGCAATTAAAGTAGCGTTGATAAAAGATGCCAGCTTCTATCAAAGTATAAAAGCCGATGCCAGCTTACTGAAACAACGCGACATGCGCGCCATGAACCGCCTGATACACCGTTGTGCCGAAATGCACGTGGAGCACATTGGCGGCGGCGACCCGTTTGAGTTTGGCTCATCGCGTCCGCTTGATTTTGGCCATTGGGCCGCCCACAAACTGGAGCAGCTCAGCAACTATAGTTTGCGCCACGGTGAAGCAGTTGCCATCGGCATTGCCCTGGATGTAGTGTACGCTAAACTAACCGGAATGCTTTCTGCAGACGCCTCAGATGATATTCTGAATCTGCTCTACAAACTCGGCTTTGACCTGTATACCAAACATCTTTCAACTTTAGAAAATGGCCAGCTGAGCATTTTAAGAGGCTTAACCGAGTTCCGGGAGCACCTGGGCGGACAACTGACCATCATGCTGTTGGATGAGATAGGCCACGGCATAGAAGTGCATCAGATTGACGAAACTATAGTTGCTGAGGCCGTTAAAGTCCTGCAACAAAAACAACGTCAACTTTCAGCAAATATCTTATCTGAATCAAAAAAGACAGAACTTGTAGTACCCTTATAATACCCTTAGCCATGATTTTACCAAACGGCACCCACCTTACCTATTGCACCAACATACACCCCGGCGAAAACTGGGCAGATGTGCTGGCAAGCCTGAAACAATACCTCCCTGAAGTTAAAAAACAGTTATCGCCAGAGGCGCCTTTTGGTGTGGGCCTGCGCCTGTCTAACCTGGCGAGCCAGGAACTCCTGATCGGCAATAACTTAGCTGAGTTTAAAAGCTGGCTGCATGCCGAAGGATTGTATGTGTTTACCATGAACGGCTTCCCCTACGGAGGCTTTCATCACCAGGAAGTTAAGGATGCCGTGCATAAACCGGACTGGACCACCCAGAACCGGCTGGCTTATACGATACGCCTGGCCTACATTCTGGCTGAGCTATTGCCGGAAGGGATGGAAGGTGGTATTTCCACATCGCCCCTCTCCTACAAACCATGGCTGGGCTTTAACAAGGTTCGTTTTAATGAAGTGTTTAAAACAGCCGCCAAGCACCTGACCCTGCTCACAGAAGAGCTAATTTATTTGAAAGAAACGACAGGCAAAAATATACATATTGACATTGAGCCTGAACCAGACGGCTTGCTGGAGAATACACAGGAGGTTATCAGTTTTTACCAGAAATGGCTTTTATATATTGGCTGCAAGCGCCTGACCAGTACAAGAGGCCTGTCGCCGGATGAAGCGGTGCATGCATTGCTAAACCATATCAGGGTTTGCTACGACGTTTGCCACTTTGCGCTGGCTTACGAAGCCCCTGCCGATACTTTTGCAAAGCTAAAGGCCGCTGGCATACAAATAGGCAAGATACAACTAAGTGCCGCTTTAAAGACCGAATTACCTACCGGCGAAGCAGCCCGCTCCGACCTGGCCCAGAAACTACAGCCTTTTGCAGAATCAACGTACCTGCACCAGGTAGTGGAACGCGATGTGTTTGGCAAGCTGAACTACTATAGCGACCTTCCTTACGCGCTGCAGCATATTCAGAAACCAACTGCCACCGAGTGGCGCACACACTTCCATGTACCGCTCTTTACCCAAAACTACATCGGCCTGAACTCTACCCAGGACGATGTGGAAACAGTGCTAACCTACATTGCAGAGCATCCCCAATTAACGCAGCACCTGGAAGTAGAGACTTATACCTGGGAAGTACTGCCGGAAGGACTTAAAACTGACCTGACCACTTCTATAGTCCGCGAACTGGAATGGGTATTGCAACAGACACAAATAAAAGAAAATGCGTAAAACCGTAGTTGTAAACGTAGTGGGCCTTTCCGGCTCCCTTATCGGCGAACATACTCCCTTTTTAAAGCGCTGGTCTGACCAAGGCAATCAGGCGACTATACAGCCCGCTATGCCTGCCGTTACCTGCTCGGCACAAGCAACTTATTTAACCGGCAAATGGCCCGAAGAACACGGCATCGTGGGCAACGGCTGGTATTTTAATGACGAATGCGAGATAAAGTTCTGGCGACAGTCAAACAAACTGATACAGGCACCTAAGATATGGGAGGTAGCTAAAGCCATGGACCCAGGCTTTACGGTATCCAATATGTGCTGGTGGTATAACATGTACTCCAGTGCTGATTACGCGCTAACCCCACGTCCGCAGTACCTAGCCGATGGCCTCAAACTACCCGACTGTTATACCCAGCCAGCCGACTTACGGGATACCTTACAAGCTAAATTGGGCGCATTCCCGCTGTTCAATTATTGGGGACCGATGACGTCTATCAAGTCCAGCCAGTGGATCGCAGAGGCCTCTAAGATCACCGATGACATGCACGACCCGACCCTGACGCTTATTTACCTGCCTCACCTGGACTACAACCTGCAGCGCTTCGGCCCAAATGATGCACGCATTGCCAAAGACCTGCAGGAAATTGATGCGGTAGTAGAAGATCTCGTCACATTTTATGAGGACAAAGGTGCACAAGTGATCATTTTGTCAGAGTACGGCATTTCGGCGGCAGAGAAGCCTGTGCATCTGAACCGCGTGCTGCGCCGGAAGGGCTATATTGCCGTGCGTGATGAACGGGGTACCGAGCTGCTGGATGCCGGTGTGAGCAAAGCCTTTGCGGTAGCCGACCACCAGGTAGCACATATCTATGTGAATGACCCGAATGATCTGGAGGCTGTAAAAGAGCTGATAGCGCAGGTACCGGGTGTACAACAAGTGCTGGCTGGCGAGGAACGAAACAAGTATCATCTGGCCCACGAGCGCTGCGGCGACCTGGTAGCCATTGCCGAGAAAGGTGCCTGGTTTACCTACTACTTCTGGTTAGATGACGCCAAAGCTCCAGACTACGCCCGCATGGTAGACATCCACAAAAAGCCCGGCTTTGACCCGGTGGAGATGTTCATCAACCCAACTATAAAGTACCCGAAAGCAGTGCTGGGCGGTAAGCTGCTGAAAAAGAAACTCGGCTTCAGAACAGTGATGGATGTGATACCGTTGGATGCCACGTTGATCAGAGGCTCGCATGGCAGGGTGCCTGAAGACAAAGCCGAATGGCCAGTGTTGCTGACCAAACAGAAGGAACTATTACCACAAAAAGAGCTGCAGGCAACAGAGGTTTTTAACATAATTCTCCAACATTTGCAGGCCGAACAATTTGTACTTAACTAAGTAAAAGAGCAACCACGCCGGTTGCTCATTTTTTATCTGTCATAGGGCTGCGCTATAGTTGGCCTGAAAACCAGCCACACTAGTAACCCGATCGGCCAGGAGAGCAACGCCACCATGAGCGCTACCAACCAGCCCGGCTTACCACGGCTGATCGCATCGCGGTACGCCCACACGATACTCCACACATACAGGATCAGCAGCGCAATTCCCAGTACAATACCAACCAGGCCAATGGCTGAAAAGATGTCCTCCATTCGCATAGGTGTTTCCATAGTCATTTCAGCTTATCATACTCTAAAAAACGCAGTACATCATCTATTGTTTAGCTTCTTGTTAATCAGACTTATATATTAGTTATAATAAATATACGCTTTAAACTATAAACGATTTTATAAGATCGATAAAACCCCTTTAACCACATCATTGAAACCTGCTCTATTCTCAAATAACCTAAACCCGCCTATAATTCAGCAGACACATACTATAACCACCATATATAAATGCACATTACGCTAAACAACATCTTAAACCATTACTCATTACAAATCCACTTAAACATACTGATATAAAACAACTTAATACACCATATAAGACAACTTGTCATAGTCTAAAAAATTGGCTTAAAGCTATAAACCCGGACCATAGTTCAAGCTACCTCATTTAACCACATCGCAGTTGACCGCGTAACTCTAAAGTCCTGCTACAGGAAAACACACTTAACGAGAGAACTATGGGACTGAAGGACCTGATCAATAAAGTAAAAAAAGAGGCCGCCGTTTTAACAGGTGATGCCACTAAAGACAAGCAATATTCCAACCAGAACAGCTATCAAGATGAGGCATCTGCCAGGGAGGCTTTTGAAAGATCGCGCCAGAAACTGTTTGATGTGAACCGCTGGTCTGAGCTACCCGGCATCAATTCTACTTTTGAACTTTTTAGTGAAACCGGGGTAAAGCTTACACAACCTGTAGACAAGCCGGGCTACTACATCCGGATAGAACTTCCGGGCCCTACTCCTGAAAACTGGGTGCATATAACCGAGCTGAACCAGGACGGGGACATGGCCGAATTTGTTGTACACCCCAGCCGTAAACCCCAACCTGCCCCCGACGAAAAAGATGAGATAAAACACTTCTTCGCCAAAGAGGCAAGCAGCACATTCCGGGTAGAACGGAACGGCAGTACCATCACCGCTTATGAGATCGGTCGTAACGAAGCAATAAATAATCAGGGCGAAGAAGCCGGCGACCGCGCAGTTGCCAACACCCTGATAGCCGAAGGCGGCTGGGCCGGTGTGCAGAAATTACAATGGGATAAACTGACCGCCTACCTGGTGCATATAGAAGAAGCAGAACCTAAAGAACAATAACTATGGAAAATGAGAATAAGAGCAAAGGAGTAGTAGTAGTAACGGGAGCATCAGCAGGGTTGGGCAGGTCTATTGCCAGGGAGTTTGCCAAAGAGGGCTACGACGTGTCGTTGCTGGCTCGCGGCGAAGACGGCCTGAAAGGTGCTAAGGCCGAGGTTGAAGCTTTAGGCAGGCGTGCTGCTTATTTTATAGTTGATGTAGCCGATGCGGATGCCATTGAGAAAGCCGCTGAAGAAACAGAAAAGCAACTGGGTCCGATAACTGTCTGGGTAAACAATGCTATGAACAGTGTTTTCAGCCCTATAAAGGAAATGCAGGCCGAAGAATATAAACGCGTAACCGAGGTTACCTACCTGGGCCAGGTATATGGCACCCTGTCAGCGTTAAAGCGCATGCTGCCCCGTAATAATGGTGTTATAGTATTGGTTGGATCGGCGCTGGCATACCGGGGCATTCCGCTGCAATCGGCTTACTGTGGGGCTAAGCACGCAATCCAGGGTTTTTTTGATTCGCTGCGGGCCGAACTGATGCACGACAAGACCAATGTACGGGCAACAATGGTTCAGCTTCCTGCCATGAACACCACGCAGTTTAAGTTTGTAAAGACCCGCCTGCCGAACAAACCCAAACCAATGGGCAAAATCTTTCAGCCTGAGGTAGCGGCCAAAGCTATAGTTTACGCTGCCGAAAACGACCGCCGCGAAGTTTATGTAGGTTACCCTACCGTGCAGGCTATAGTTGGCGACAAGCTAGCCCCGGAACTGGGCGACTGGGTGCTTGCAAAAACGGGGTTTAAAGGACAACAGACTGATATTCCGGAAGACCCGAACCGCCCTAACAACTTATGGGCACCAATCCCTGGTGATCACGGTGCACATGGCACTTTTGATGCTGAAGCTACCTACGACTCGCCGCAATTATGGCTGAGTATGCACAAAAAAGAGATACTATCTACAGCGGTGGCCTTAGGCGGTGTTTTGCTCGGGAGTATGGCCTTAAAAAAATGGTTTGGTGACAATGAGAACGACTGATCTGATTTAACAAATTATAGCACTTTAAACTGAACTACCTCTTGTTATTTTTGGTTTGTTTTAAGCCACAGCCGCTGAATTACGTGTTTTACTTTATATGATGAGAAAGCCCTCTGAAGGCTGGCAGCTGCTTGATCTGACCTGCTTGTTTTAGTAACACGGGGTATTTTTAGCAGCAGTTTTATACTGTAAAAATAAAATGCATTAAATTAGTGGTATATATGGTGATATCAGTGCTCCAATAAAGTTGAAAGACTTGTTTTGACGGAAACATGGCGCTGGTATCGGAATCAACTCATCATTTAACAACCTTAATTCAATGACTAGATCAGTTTTCAGATCGTTGCTATTACTTGTAATTGGTATTTTTCTTTTTACGGCCTGCGAGGACAAGGAGGAAGTTGCGCCGGTAGTGGAATTTAATACTGGTAACGCTTTCCAGATCGGCCCTAATAGTGCAAGCGTTTCAGTGGACCTGAATCTGGCAGAAGGTGTAGCCGTGGAGGAAAAAGGTATTTGCTGGAACACATTTGGCGGACCACGAATAGACAATGAAGTTTACAAAGCCGGCGATGGTTCTGGATCTTTCAGTGTGCAGTTAACAAACCTGTTATCCAACACCGAGTATTTTGTGCGTGCCTATTATATCAGTAACGGAGAAGTAAAATATGGTAACGAAATAAAATTCACCACGCTGGAATCTCCATTTAAAGGTGAATGGGCGAACGAACAAGGAACACTTAAGTTTACCGGATCAGGGCAGGGACTGGTGTTTAAAGTAGCCAACACTCCGGATTGGGCTGAGGCTGTGGCAGAAGGCTATGTAACGCTGAACAACACTTTCTTCCTTCGTAAGTTTGAAGCAGCCGGCAAAAAGTACCGTGTTGAGACCTTATGGAATTATGGTACTGCCTCAGATAAGGTAACAGGTGTAGAATACAGCACGAACTCAACTGTAACATTCAATACGTCCGGCTCCGAGATCATTATAGAAACCTATAGCCCGATAGACAACTCTTACAAAACGCTCACGCTTTACAGGCAGTAAAAACCTGAGCTAATCAACTATAGAAAAGCCCCGGCAGTCCAGCCGGGGCTTTTTATTTGCGTCATGATTCCGCCTTTCAACTATAGTTCATAAGCAACTATAAACCAGAACTATAACTCATTTACGCCAACCTCTACCACAGCCTGTCGTTTATTTATTTGAACATATTTCTAACCAATACAAACTATAAGGCTATGAATTACAACACACCAGACCGATACGACAGAAGCCGGGGAAGTTACCAGACCCACCGTTCAGAGCGATACCGCCATCCGGAGCAACAAAGCAACAGGTATAGATTTGATGACTATGGCGATGCTGCACATGGCGGCTACGGCAACGAAGGCTACAGCGGCACTTTTGGTAACCAGGGCATCGAATCCGGAGGTTCAAGACACGTCGCAAACCGTGGATCTTCAACGTATGCTACTTCGCAAAACTATGGCAACATGGGCAGCTATGGCGGAGCCCAGGGATTCGGTTCAGCCCGTTCCGGTTATGGCTCACAGCGTACCTTCCATTCTGGTTCACAGTTCGACAGCGGCCATGGCCGAAACCGCGGTGAAGCCTATTATCAACGTGAACCTGAACAACACAGGCATTATGGCTATCTGAGCGATTACGACAGCCACGGACAAACTGCCGGCAACTATGACCATGATCCAGGTAACCACGACCTGTATGGCGACTATAATCCCAGAAGGTTTAAAGGCGCAGACCAGGGGCATTATAACTTCGACCGCGACAATTACCAGTCGCACAGCTATGGCGGCAACCGGGGCAACTACATGGGAAGCGGCTACGAGCGCACTCCACGCCGAAACGAGTACGGCGCAACTCAGGGCGACTATGGCTCAGCAGGCCAGTACATTGGCCGTAGTTACAACCAACCCTACGGCATGAGCGGTTACTACCAGGGAGGCTATTACGACGACACTGACTACAACAGCTACGCCCGCGACCGCGACGAACGCAGCAACGATTGGTAAACAGCACTAAGATTTTTGAGATTTAACGGATTTTAAGATTTGGTTGGACCGGGATTAATTGAGGTTTCAATCGATTTATAGAGACGCAATACGTTGCGTCTCTTTTTGTATCAAAGAAAGAACACGGGTTGTATCAAAGAAAGCACACGGGCCTCGTAACGCACGCAGTTCCTATGAGCATCTTGCTACGAAGTTATTTAGACACTTGTAGGTATTTTAAACTACAAATAACTCTCCGGCAAGCCCGACAAATGCTCCAGCCGCTCGCCATCCAACGTCAAATAGCTTTTCATAATATCGGCGGTGAGGCAGGAATGGACAGGCAGAATGTACATGATATCCCCAACCTTATAGTTTACAAACTGCTCCGGTGTAGCTTTAACAATACCATGTTCCTGCGACAGCGATACCAGGTTTATACCTTCTACAGGCTCAGACCAACCGTCTAGTTCCATCTCCACTACCCTGCCGAACAAGTTGCTTCCATCGGGTTGCGGCAACACGTCTTTCGAGAAATGCACGCTGCCGCCGTAAAGTATAAGCTCGTTGCGCTCGGGGTGTTTGGCTATTACCGGGCAGGCCATGCACACTGCTATCTGGTTATAGTTGTTGCTGCCGATGTGCTGCTGCGTAAGGTCGTAAAACACGAAATTACCGGGCCTGATCTCGTCTACTCCAACTATAGTTTCCAAAATACTGCAGCTTGGCGTGTCGCCGATGGAGAGTTCTATAGTTTGGAACTGGGTTCTGTAGCGTTCGCGCAGCTGGTTTAGTAACTCAACTGTGGTTTTATGGATAGCGCGGATGGCTTCGGGGTCGGTTTGTTTGTAGGTATGGCCGTCGTGTGCCATAAAGCCCTGGAACTCCAGTTTACCGGATGCAGCTATAGTTTGCAACGTGCTGTCTATAGTTTCATAGTTGGTGGCCGGGATGCCGGTGCGGTGATAGCCTGTATCGATCTTAAGCCAGACAGCTACGTTGTGGTTTAAGCCTTGCTGCAGCGCAGGCAGCACTTCTTCGTTCACAACTATAAGGTGCAGGCGTACGCGGCCGGCCAGTTCGTTTATAGTTTCCAGTTCCAGCACATTTACGGGTATGGCCACCATAATATCGGTCCAGCCGTGGTTGGCAAAGTACCGCGCCATGCGCACCGACGACACCGTTATAGTTTTCACGCCTTCCTGCCTGAACCACTCGCCTACCTGCGCCGACTGGTGCGTTTTAAAATGCGGCCTCAGCCTAAGGTTATTGCGCCTGGCTTTCTCCACCATCATCCGGATGTTACGCTGGCATTTTTCCTTATCGAGCAGCAGGGTTGGTACAGTTATCTTCATCGGTCAGGTTCGGGTAAAGTATAGCCGTGAAAGTAGTAAGTTTTGGGGAGAGATGCTTTTGTAATCTTTTGATTTTGTTAAAACTATAGTATTAGATAAAGTTTATATATTGTAAAAGCATTTCAATAGTAGAATCGCATTTTTGCTCAAATAATATATCCCTACTTCTTATGGAAAATAAACTTATTGCCTTTGCTGATGAATTTGGAACTAATTCTTTTGACTTCGAAGGTCAGGGAACACATTTTATAGTTGCTACTGTAATTGTAAAAGAATCAGAAAGTAACAATCTTAGAAATGATCTTGAAGAAATCAGAAAAAGGCATTTCCAAACTGGTGAAATTAAATCTAGTAAAGTAGCTTCTAATCATAAAAGAAGAATTAAAATACTTCAAGATATATGTAAGTTAGATTTTTCGATTTATGCTGTAATTGTAGATAAAAGAAAACTATTTGGTGAAGGCTTTAAATATAAACCTTCCTTTTATAAATTTCTAAACGGTCTACTATACAAGGAGCTCTATAGGACATTCCCAAAACTTACTCTTAAGGTGGATGAGCATGGAAGTAATGACTATATGAAAAGCTTCAAAGCTTATGTTGAAAAGAATCATATAAGGTCACTATTCTCGGGTTCTGAGTTTTTGCTTGAAAATAGTAAAGGTGATATAATACTTCAGTTAGCTGATTTCATTGTCGGTACGTTAGGTTACTGTTTCGATGAACTTAAGATAAGTAACTATAGCGCTGACTTCAGGACACTTCTTGAAGATAAAGCTATTAGTTTTAATTTCTTCCCGAGCAATTACGACTTTGCTGAATTTATAGCCTCTAATGAAGCTGAGAAGTTTAACTCAGAAATCGCTGAGTTATGTTATAAGCGGGCATTAGATTTTATTGATACTACAACTCCTAATGACCAAGAAGCAATAGATCAAATTAATTGCTTAAAGCTCCTATTACTCTATTTGAGAAGTAGTAACAACAATAGGTTTATAGCTACTCATGAACTAAGAAGGCACTTAAATATCAATAGAACATTACCTATCAAAGAACAATATTTCCGAACACGTGTGATAGGTAAAATGCGTGATAAAGGTGTTCTTATAGCCAGTAGTAGTAAAGGTTATAAACTTCCAACCTGTGCAGGTGATTTAATGAAGTTTATAAATCATGGCAATAGAATGATTATTCCCATGGTTAATAGAATTCAAATTGCTCGTGATGCTATCAAATTAGTATCAAACAATGAAATTGATTTATTAGAGTCAGATGAATTTCAAAGTTTAAAGAATCTCATAGATATTCAAACCTCAACTTATAGCAACCTTTAAAATATCTATAGTCTCCCCAAACCTGACAAATATCCCCTTTCCACTCCCTTACTACTGACATATATCATTTCCTGCGGAGCGGCTTCTTCGGACATTTGCAGTATAAACTCAGCCCGAAACTTGGGCAACTATACTAAACCGTACGTTATGACCGCACCAGTAACTACACCATCTGAACTACTTGCCAAATACGATGTGCCTTCGCCGAGGTACACCAGCTACCCAACCGTGCCGTTCTGGGACGAAACTCCCCTGAGCGAAGCCGCCTGGATGCTGCACGTAAAACAGGCTTTCGATAAGACCAACGATACCGACGGCATCAGTGTGTACATGCACCTGCCTTTCTGCGAGAAACTTTGCACCTACTGCGGTTGCAACAAGCGCATTACTACTAACCACGCCGTTGAGGAACCTTATATAGTTGCCATTTTAAAGGAATGGGAACGCTACCTGCAGGTTTTCGGGAAGAAGCCGCGCATTACAGAACTGCACCTGGGTGGTGGCACGCCGACTTTCTTCGGGGCAGAGAACCTGAAACTGATGCTGGGCAAACTGCTGGAGAAAGCTGAACTGGCCCCGGATGCCGCTTTAAGTATAGAAGTGCACCCGAACGCCACCAACGCCGAGCAATTGCAGGTGCTTTACGACCTGGGTTTCAGAAGACTGAGCGTAGGTATACAGGATTTCGATATAAAAGTGCAGTTCGTTATCAACCGCATCCAGACCTTCGAGAAAACTAAAGAGATCTTTGATGCAGCCCGCGCCATAGGCTATACATCTATAAACGGAGACATTATTTATGGTCTGCCGATGCAAACTGCCGACAGCGTGCGCCATACTATAGAGCGAGTAAAAGAGCTTCGCCCGGAGCGGATTGCCTTTTATAGTTACGCCCACGTGCCCTGGAAAAGCAAAGCTCAGCGCCGCTACTCCGAAGCAGACCTGCCGGAACCATCCGTAAAACGAGGATTGTATGAGATGGGTCGCGCCATGCTGGAAGAAGCCGGTTACATCGAGATCGGCCTGGACCACTTTGCCCTACCAACCGATGAACTATACCTGGCTGCGCAAAACGGCACACTGCACCGCAACTTTATGGGCTACACCCCGCGCCACACCGAACTGTTGGTTGGCTTAGGCTGCTCCAGCATTTCAGATACCGGCACCGCTTTTATGCAGAATATTAAAGAAGTAGAAGCCTACGAAGCAGCCGTTAATTCAGGTGTTCTGCCAATACTGAAAGGCCACGAGCTAACCGCCGAAGACCGCCTGATCCGTCAACACATAACAAACCTGATGTGCCAGTTTAAAACAGAGTGGGACGAAGCCATTACACCATATTTTACCGATGCCCTTGTTCGCCTGCAGCCGCTTGCCGATGATGGACTCGTGGAGTACACTAAAAACAGCATTCAGGTACTGCCAGCCGGTTACCCTTTCGTGCGAAACATTGCTATGTGCCTGGATGCCCGCTTGTGGTCGCAGCAGCCAACTACACCAGTGTTCAGTAAGTCAGTCTAGACTAGTAATTAAGTGGGTTTTGGGGATTGATTTGATTACGCAGAGACGCAATATTTTGCGTCTCTTTTTTTGTCTGAATCAGGATTTTCAGGTTGGCAGGATTTAGACCAAGTAGCGTGCGCAGCTCCTGTTAGGTCTGGACTTTACCCACCCCTACCCCTCCCAAGAGGGGATTTTCCTTTTACCGCTATATTTGAAAGTATAGTTCTATAGTTAGCGTGGTCCAATCCCCCCAACCCCTCAGAGCTACGCTCGCTACCTTCGAATTCGCTTCCCGGTAGTCCAAGGCGGGGAGTTTTACTGCTTTTTACTTTGTCATCTGGAACAGCGTGAGAGATCTGGTATGGTTTAACATCCCCCTTCGCCCCCTTCAAAGGGGGACTTTCTGTCTTTACCAATTTTCAATCTTTAGTTCTATAGTTGCAGACCACGAGCGGACAGGTCGCGACCTGTCCCTACGGAACTATAGTCACGATAAAGTTCGAAGCTTACCGGTCTAACTATAGATAGGTGGTTGCTATGAGAAACGTATCAGTCTTTGGGTTGAGCGCCTTGTGAATATCTGGTGGCGCAGCCATTGCGAAGAATGAGCAAAAGAGATTCGCACAGCGCGATGCCCAAAGACGAGGCCTCCCGGCCGTGAGGGCACCAAAACAAACTATAAAACGATAGGTAAGTAAAGCTCCCAGGATTAGAAGCAACTATGGAAGTATAGCTTGTGTCAAGCAAGTACAGGCTCAAGCTATAGAACTATAAGCTGCAATAGATTTCTCGCTCAAGCTCGAAATGACAATGGGGAAACTATAAAACCATAACCATGCTCCCTTCCCTGCTTTTAGAGAAAGGCTGGAGAAGGGTAAAACTTTTAACTCTTAACTAAGAAACCTACCTTTGCCAAACAACTATAAACTATAGTTCATGGACTATTTCTACGTTAAGGCGCTACATATCATATTTGTGGTAACCTGGTTTGCCGGCTTGTTTTACATCGTGCGACTGTTCATTTACTTTGCCGAAGCTGCTGAGAAGCCAGAACCGGAGAAAACTATACTTCAGGAGCAATTTAAATTGATGCAGAAACGCTTGTGGTATGGTATTACCTGGCCGTCGGCAGTGCTTACGTTGATATTTGGCCTGAGCATGTGGCATTTGTACGGCGGCACACCTGACTGGCTTATCTGGAAACTGAGTTTTGTAGTGGGGCTCTATGTATATCATTTCCTGTGCCATGCCCTATTTAAGCAGCAGCAAAAAGGTATTTTAAAATATAGCTCCACCCAGCTTCGCATCTGGAACGAAGTAGCCACGCTTTTCCTGATCAGTATCGTGTTCCTGGTAGTGCTTAAAAATGCCTTAAGCATGGTTTGGGGCATTGTGGGGCTTATCCTTTTTTCGGCTATCTTAATGCTGGCTATCCGGATCTATAAACGTGTTCGCGAGAAGAATTAGTTATAGCCAAAAACACTTTAATCGACCATTTAACCATTCAGTAATTCAACCATTATCTATATGAAGCAGCCAGAACTTAAAGCGAACGAACGCGAACTGATCAAACTTATCCGCTTTTTTAGCAAGCGCGCCAAAAGCTTAATAGAGAAAGGCCAGCTCGATCCGGAGCACGAAAAACTGACTGCTGCCTGCGAAAACCTGGAGCAGCAACTATACACCCATGCCCAGAACCGCAGCATTATTTTAGACAAGCGAGCAAAACTTGAGAAGGTAGTAGAAGATAACGCCCAGTGCCCGCAATGTAAACACGCCGATATGCTGAAGCGTACCGGCACAACCAGCAACGAGCACGGCTGGCGCTGCAACACCTATAAATGCCGCCGTTGCAACATTACCTTTACCTGGAACCGACCAAATAACCCATGGCACCTGGTCGAGTTTCTGGAATTATATATTAAAGAGCTGAACGCTACCCTCGAAACGGAGCAGAACGAAGCGATGCGGGAACACATTTTACAGTCGATTGCGCAGATGCAGGACAGCCTCAGTCGCTTGCGCCCCGTATTGCAGGATTCGGACGAAGAAGTAACTGCCCTTGATCAGAAAGAACAGGAGATGACACGCTTGATCCATCAGTTCAAGAACTACCTGCTGATAGAAAAGATAAAACTGGATACGCTGGAAGAACCAGAGGTTTAAGTTATAGTTACGTTTACAATAACCTGTAACTATAGTTTGGCTGAGTTATGATCAGTAAAAAACCAAATGACTTTATAGTTTACTTATACTTAATAAGTTACATTTTTACTTCTCTTAAACACAGCAGCTTTTTATAGTTTGCACCGGGATATAATTTATGGTCTGGCAAGGCTTTTTTCTGAAAAAAGGGATTTTTAAAGATAAGCAATTTACCCGCCAATTGGATTTAACCCCATAAACCACAACATAAAACAACTCTTTTTATAACTATACCAACACAACTATAAAATTTAAAAAGAATATAACCTTATTCACCAAATTTCCGTAGGGCGGCCGTACAACCTATGTTTTTATTTTCTATATTGTACTTGAAGTTAGTTGATATCATTATGGAGTACAATATTATAATCGCACCGGATCTTGATTCTTTGGCTACAAAAGTGGCTGATTTTTTCCCAATGGGCTGGAAACTGAAAGGCAGTATTCTGGAACATAACGATGGCTTTGCCCAGCAATTGGAACGCAGGCCCTCAGATGCTATACGTATGCAGCGCAATAAACCGCGCCCATCTAAGCAAAAGCGTACAAAATGGATTGAATAATACTAGAAAATATAAGCCAAAGGCGAACCACTCCAGCAATGCGCTTTACGCAAAACCGGGAGTGGTTTTCTTTTTAAATGATTGCCAACTATAGCTAAAACCAAAATATATGTTCGATAGTATAGAGGGAGTACCATTTTCCACTGAATCTATTCGAGCATGGCACAACTTGCTACTATTAACGGCAATACTATGGGCAATTCAGGTGTTTCGTCTTTAAAGAACCAGTTCTACCTGCCTCTCAAACGCTGGCTGCTTTTAAATTTCCGTCTCGACGATACGTATTTCAAAAAGCAGCCCGACCGCATCTGGCTCAACACCCAACTATACCCCAGGCTGGCTAAACTAAAACAAGGCCGCATTTTATTTGTGGGTTGTGCTTATTATACCTGGGAATCGCTTAGACTTTTTGATAAAGGCGTAGACCTGGTTACTGTGGATATTGATGAGAACAATGTGATCTGGGGCGGCAAAAACCATATAGTAGCCAGTATTCTGGATATAGATACCTATGTTGAGCCCGGCAGCTTCGATATCGTTCTACTGAATGGTGTTTTCGGACATGGCGTAGATACCAAGGAAATGCAGGAACAGACTTATAAAGCACTTCATAATATCCTAAAGCCGGACGGTATGTTATTGGTAGGCTGGAACGACGATCTGATCCCTGACCCAACAGAACTGCAGATCAGCAAAGACCTGTTTTACAAATCAGAATACGAAGGGTTACCGCAGCGCACCACTTTCCAGAACTCAACCCACATTATGGATTTTCTGAGAGCGAAAAAAGCTTAACAGGCTTACTCTTCATCTGAACTATAACATGCAACTATAGATAGTATCTAACTATACCCAAATCAAAAAGGCGCTGCTAATTTATAGTGGCGCCTTTCTGATTTGGGTATGATATACCAGGTTATATTTTGGCTTTCAACTTAGTATACACCTCTTTCACTTTATCGAACATGTGGTAGTCCGATCTGTAAAAGTCGCATTGGTTTTTGACATCCTGATCGCCCCAGATGGTAAAACGGTTTAACGTAAGCAGATTTTTAGAATCATATAGTTGCGGACTGAAGTTTTTAGCATGATGCACGGTAATTCCCAGCTTTATACCTTCCTGTTTGCAAACCTGCAGAACCGTGTCGTTAAACTCACCACAAGGGTAGGCTATCGTTTCAGGGCGGTAACCAACCATATCTTCTATAATTTCCTGGGCTTTACTTATTTGTTCTTTTATGCCTTCCGCATCATAATTTGTCAGCACAGCATGGTCGCAGGTATGGTTTCCGATATATACCAACGGGTGTTGCGAAAACGTATGTAATTCTGAAGGGGTAAAAGGTCTGTCTGTATCCCCTATCGGCTTAAGGCAGCCAGGCCCGTATTTGTTTGTAAGGTAAGTATCAATTTCGACATCTGTCAGGGTCAGCAAATGTTCTTTTTCAGCCAGAATAGCGTCATCTGTCATCCTTGCTTTCTTACCTTCGCGGTAAGCTACATCCCACCAGAACGCCTTGTTATAACGCACGTGGTTTGCTGATATAAAAAACAGGGCAGGCACATTAAACTCCTCCAGTACAGGTAGGGCACGCAGGTTATTATAATAACCATCATCAAATGTGACCATGATGTACTTTTTATCAGGCGAAAGCCCTCTAAGTACTTCGTCAGGCGACACGAACGTAAAACCATTCTCTTTATGATAGGTTATAAACTGGCGGAAAACATCTACCGTTACCTGTTGCTGCGGATCAGCGATGCCTTTCGAAAGCTCCGCCTTATCTATGAAAAGCGCGTGAAAAAGATAGGTATTGAAAGCGTTGAGTTCTTTAACCGCAGATAGTACCCAGGGCGCTATCATCACATCTATCTGCCGGATTGTTTTACTTAAAGCTGTTTTCATGGGAATAGGTACACGGTGTGTTCTAACTATAAAATTTAGTAGTATATCATGAAAAACTTAATATTATCCGTTATATACTTCCTTAACTAGAATTTTGTTTGCCAATAATCTGATGTCGGAGACATGAGTCAGCTGAATTCTGCAACTATAGCATGTTTACTATAGAATACGAGGCAATTACAGTTTAAACACTAAAAAAGAACAAAAATATGCACAACCCAGCCCCTGTTTATAAGTATATGTATCAGTCGGCTCAGCAACATGGCTGCCCTCTCTTTCTAAGCTTACAATAAATTACATTTACGAAATCCCTATCTATGATGACTGTTGGCGTATGTGGCCCTATCGACCTTAAACTGCTACACTGGGATATACCAAAAAGATCGCTCCCAATAACTAATTCATTTCCGCTTACTTCTTATTTTGTTAACGCCCTCTTAAAGCGCGGCTACGAAGTTATTGCTTATACAAACTCTCCTCACATAACCGAACCGCAAGTGCTTAAAAGTGGCAAGCTTACTGTTTGTATCAGCAGAGAAAAAAATCAACCCGGTAGGCGTTTCTTTAAATTCGAGGTAGAAGATCTGCAGAAGATGATAAAGGCGCATCCAGCACAGGTTATCAGCGCTTTCTGGACCTACGAATACGCCTTGGCAGCCCTGGGTTCCGGCATACCAACTTTAGTCAACATACACGATGTAGCCCTCAAGATCCTCCTTAAGCAATTCGACCCGTTTCGGGTTGTAAGATGGATCATGAACTACAGGGTAATAAAAAAATCTTCGTTACTGGTAGCCAACTCAGACTACACGTTCGGTCAGCTATCAGCAAGTACAAAAGCCAAAACTATAGTTATACCCAATTTCTACCCCGATGAGCTCGAAGATGTCAGAAACCCGCTCGGAGTTAAAGGCAACTATATAGTGGCTTCTTCAAACGGTTTTACAAAACGCAAAAACATACACCTGGCGTTAGAGGCTTTCCAGAAAGTGCGCAAAACATTCCCGGATGTAGACCTGCATTTAGTTGGGGTAGACATGCAGGAGAATGGACCGGCTCACCAATATGCCCGTGAAAAAGGCCTGGCCGAAGGCGTTAAGTTTGTAGGTCCGTTGCCTTACCTAAAGGTATTGGAAGAAGTTGCCGGTGCCAAGGTGCTGGTTTGCCCATCAATGGAAGAATCGTTTGGGATGGCGCTGCTCGAGGCTATGGTTGTTGGAACTGCCGTAATTGGTGGCGATAAAAGTGGGTTTGTACCTACCCTTCTAGATCATGGTAACGCCGGTATCTTATGCGACATTTACTCTCCGGACAGTATGGCTGGTGCCATTAAAACCTTGCTGCAGGACGATGACCTGAGGCTGAAAATGGAACGTACCGCGAAGCAGTTTGCCAAAGATAATTTTTCGGAAGAGATCATTATAAACCAACACCTTGCCCTGATGAACAAGCTTTTGCAGGTAAAGGCAGGAGCAGGCAATGCAAAGGAACTGCATCAGCCCCAGACAGCTGACAAAAAGCTTGAGGTATATTAAAATCTCCCAGGCTTATAGTTCTGGTTTATCTCACTAACACAAGCATGCAGGCACATGGCCTATACAGGTACCCAGCTAGCTTCTTAGCTGAACTATAATTTTGCATTTTGATAATAAAGCAGAATCCCTCTCAGGCTTTTTAAAATAGTGCCTGCAGGTATCTTCTTGCTTTAAAGCGACTAACAAGCTGATCAAAGAATTACATATTAAAATATTGTATTTATTAATAACCCTTTTTTAACAAGAGAAGTATATATGCCTGAACTAATAAACAGGGATATCTGAAAGCCCTTTTTACTGAACTACTGTAATATCCTGAGTATTACTTAACCCTTAATCACAACACCCTTACATAAAATCATGAGAAACCTTTTATACTTTCTCTCACTCGTTTTGCTTGTTTCTTCGTGCATGACCAAAAAGGAACTTGTTTACATGCAAAACCCGACTTATAAGGAGAATTTACCCACTAACCACGCCACTTCCTATTCAGTATATAAGTTACAGCCCAACGATGTATTATCTATAAAGGTACTGAGCGTAGACCCTGATATGGCCGATATGTTTAACATAGTAAGCCCTACAAATGCTTTTGGCATGTCTGACCCAGGCTCTATGTACCTGAGTGGTTATACCATCGATAACGAAGGCTATGTAAACCTGCCAACAGTAGGTAAACTGAAAATGGAGGGACTTACTACTTCGCAGTCACAGGACCTGATACAACGCAACCTGAACCGCTATATAACAGATGCTACCGTAGTGGTTAAGCTTATTAGTTTTAAAATAAGCGTTTTAGGAGATGTTAAAGCGCCTGGCCGCTACTTTATCTATAACGACCGCGCCAACCTGCTGGAAGGCCTGAGCATGGCCGGCGACCTGACACAGGGAGCAAGCAGACAGAACGTAAAACTGATCAGGCAAAAAGGAGATCAGTCAGAGGTCGTACTCTTAGACCTCACCGATCCTAACCTCGTACAATCACAGTACTACTACCTGATGCCGAATGATGTAATTTATGTGGAGCCGCGTAAAACACAATTGAAACGAGAAAACCTGGTGGTCGTAGGCGTAATGCTGAGCATCATCTCTACTGGTGTCTTGTTGCTTAATTATCTGAAATAACCAATGAAAAGAAATAAGAAAAGTCACGAAATAGACTTAAAAAGCTGGTTCTTTAAGTTTAAGTCAAAATGGTATCTGTTTGCTGTCTTTGGCCTTATATCGCTTGCAGTGGCGTATGTATATGTTAAAACGTCGCAGCGTGTTTACCAATTCAACGCTACCCTCCTACTCGGCGATCAGCAAACCGGCTCTAAAAAAGCGCAGGAACTGTTAGAGGTTCTGCAGGTACAGAGTAAAGGCATTAAAGTAGAGGACGAGATTGGAATAATACAGTCAGCGGAAGTTATCAGGGAAGCACTTCAGGAACTTGACTTCTCGGTAGCATACTATAAGGTATCAGACCACTGGCTGAACAAGATAGGAAAACTGGTAGTGGAGGAACAGTACGAGTCTGCTCCTTACAAAGTAACCCTTGATACGAGTGCCCATCAGTTGGTAGATGTTCCTATAGTTGTGCGCATACTGGATGATAAGACCTATGAGATCAACATTGAGGCCGAAGAGGTTTCGCGTTATGATTTTGGGAAACACAGCGTTGTAGAAGCATTACCGGAAGTTAAGTTTACAAAGCAGCTGAAGTTTGGCGAACCATACAAAAGCGATTTCCTGAACTTTACACTGGAGCGTAACAAAGTAGAGGACCTGGCTCCCGGCAAAGAATATTATTTCCTGATCAACAGCCTGGAGAGCCTTGTAAAGCAACACCAGAGTTCGTTAGGTGTTGCCCCTATAGAACGTGAAGCCCGCGTGCTGTCCCTATCAACCAAAGGAACTATACCTGAAAAGCAGCTTGCTTTCCTTAATAAGCTGATGGAAACATATGTAGCCCGCGACCTGGAAGAAAAGAACCTGAATGGTCAGAAAACACTGGAGTTTATAGATAAGCAACTGGCTACACTCACCGATTCGCTTCGCCAGAGTAAGCAGGCATTATCGTCGTTCCGCTCTACGAACCGTATTGCCAATATTGGCGTGCAGTCGAATATCAGCTACGAGAAACTATCGCAACTGGAAGCTGAACGCGCCAAGCTTAACACCGACAAGTCTTATTTCGAAACGATACTTGACCAGGTGCAGAATGGTAATGGTATAGCGCAGTCTGTATCTCCTACGGTAGCCGGTATCCAGAGCCCGATCATCAACGACCTGTTCCTGCAGTTAGCCGACCTGAACCAGAAAAAGGCAGGCTATAGTGTAACAGCAAGCGCTGAAAACCCAATGCTTCGCAAAATTGAAGGGGAGATAGATAACACAAGAGGTGCTATAGTTGCCAACCTTAAAAACCTGATCCGCTCTGCCGACATCTCTATTAATGATGTGAACCAGCGTATTGCCAGAATTGAAGACAACCTGGCTTCTTTGCCTGAACACGAGCGCAAGCTGATGGACCTGCAGAATGAGACGGAGTTTGTAAGTAAGAAATACGACTTCCTGCTGGAAAAGCGCAGCGAAGCGGCTATAGCCTTAGCAACCAACACAACCGACAAAAAGATAGTGGACCATGCCTCTATGGTAGGTAACGCGCCGGTAAACGTCAAGCCCAAAATGATCTACCTGCTGGCCCTGTTAATTGGCCTGGCTATCCCGGCTGGTTTTGTGATACTGATGAATAATGTCGATAACACCATTCAGGGTAAAGATGACCTGAGTAACATTACCAGCATTCCGTTCCTGGGTGTAGTGGCTCATGGCCCTAAAGCAGATAAGCTTGCCGTACAGAACATGCCGCGCTCCGCTATTGCAGAGTCTTTCAGGTCGATACGCATTAACCTGCAGTACCTGATGTCTGACAGCAATTTTAAAGTAATCGGTATAACATCGTCTGTATCAGGCGAGGGAAAAACATTCTGTTCTGTAAATCTGAGTACTGAGCTTGCCTTATCCGGAAAACGCGTGGTACTGATAGAATCGGATATGCGCAAGCCTACTTTCACAAAGTATTTCAAGGATACTATAAATGTGGGTCTGTCCGCTTACCTGACCGAAGGGCTACCGCTGCATGAAGTTATTCAGAAAACACAAAACGAAAACCTGGATATTATACCATGTGGTGTAATACCTGAAAACGCGCTGCAGTTGCTGGAACAGCCTAGAATGCAGCAACTGATAGACCAGCTGAAAGAAGAATACGACTATGTAGTTATCGATACGCCACCTATCGGTTTCGTTTCGGAGTACTTTGTATTGATGCGCCATATGGATGTAAACCTGTATGTAGTGAAGCACAAGTACACTAACCGCGACCTGCTACACCAGATAGAGGAACTATATGCTGCTAAAAAGATCAGGAACATTTATATGCTAATAAATGATCTGGACTACAGCAACACCTACGAGTATGGGTATAAGCGTAAGGCACAATATTACTACGTATAGCACAGCACATTAACAAGACACAACAAGAGCTGTAGGTTAAAAGCCTGCAGCTTTATTTTACGAGACAGTTTTTGAGGGAATGGGACAAAGTTTAGCATCCAAGGCCATAAGCGGCTTAAAGTGGAATACCGTATCAACTATAGCAAATGCTGTGATGCAGATAGGGTACACCTCCATTATGGCAAGGCTTCTGGACCCGGAAGCATTTGGACTAGTTGCTATCTCTATTATTATACTGCAGTTTGGAGGCTATTTTGCCAACATGGGCCTTAACAAAGCCATTATCCAGATAGAGGAGTTAAAGAAGGAGCATATCCGGGCTGCATTTACATCTTCTTTTTTGCTGGGATTGGCATTTACAGGCTTGGTATGGGTACTTGCTCCACTGGCTGCCCAGCTTTTCAAGAACCCTGATGTGGCGCCTGTAGTGCGCATAATGTCGTTCACTTTCCTGGTGAATGGCATGTCTGCTACGGCCTTTAGTTTATTGGAGCGCAACATGCGGTTCAAAGCCATTAGCATCCTCGAAACAAGTTCTTATGTTATCTCTTACCTGGGCATAGGCGTATTGCTGGCTTACCTCGATTTTGGCGTTTATAGTTTGATTCTGGCTTCGCTGTCGCAGGCAACTATAGTAGCTATTGGCTCTTATGCTATAGTTCGGCATAACATTATAATGCTGTTTGACTGGAGCGCCTGGAAGCCTTTGTTCAGCTATGGCAGCAAAATGTCTGTTAATAGTTTACTGGAATGGCTGTCATCGAGCTTACCATCAATTCTGATCGGGCGTTTGCTCGGTGACTATAAGCTGGGTATTTACGACCGCGCTCACAAGCTGGTAAGTCTGCCCATGTATATGCTGACCCGCACTATCTCAAAGGTCATTTTCCCGTCATTCAGTAAAATGCAGTCTGATAATGAGAAGCTGGGCAAGGTTTATCTATCCAGTATAACATTGGTTATAGCCTTGATCATTCCTGCATGCGCCGGCATTTTCGTAGCTGCCCCTGAGATAGTTTATGTATTGCTGGGTAAACAGTGGGGAGAGTCTGTTCCTATTCTGCAGATATTATCGTTTGCGGTGGCACTTAACTTAATTACCATGTTTGCAGGCATTATCTGCGATGCGAAAGCGGCCTTAAATTCCAAGATCGTTCTCAACATCGTTTTTGTATCTGTGCTGGGTATTTTAATGTACGTGCTGCGTGGGTTTGGCCTGCAGGGTTTTGCAGTGGCTTTTTTAGTAGCCGAAGTCGTACGCATCCTGTTTTATCAGCGGGCAATGCACAAAATTCTGGCGCTTAAATACAGGCAGCAATTATCTGTTTACCTGCCAGGGTTAATAAACGGAGCCGTAATTGGCGTTTTACTATACCTTTTCAGCTCTTTCTTACGTACTACTGCGCTGTCGCCTTTACTGATCTTAGGAGTACAGATGCTAACAGGAGCTGTGTTGCTGGCTGTACTAAGCCTGTTGTTCCCACATAAGATCCTGAAAGCTGAAATTCAAACTATGTTGTCGAAAACAGGTCTTCCTGAAAAGATAAGCACCAGGTCAGGCCGGGCATTTCAACTATACAAGAGTTACATCTTAAATACTAAATAGAACTGACACACTACACCATAACAATGCGTAAATCAACATGCATAGCTTATAAGGTGAACTATAGTAGCTGTTAAACCAAGTTATACCATGAAACTGAATTACTCCTTTCTTTTTGTAATTCCCCTGGCACTTATCCTCCTCATGGATAACATGTTTATCGAGCTTCTGAGGCCCGAAGACCCGGTTGGCCAGGAGTTCCTGCTCAGCACGCTGGTGAAAGGTTCGGCTGTGTTGTCAATATTGTACTGCCTGTACTATTTCCAGCGCATGTCAACCTACATGCGGTTTGCGTTCTTTATGCTGTTGTTGTATGTGGCAGGCCTCGTTTTCGAATCCAGATATGTGTATGGTTCTTTTATGGTTTACCCGCACGTTTTCGTGAAGGTGCTCATTTTTGCCTATACCTTCTTTATCTATACCTTTTATAAAGCGAATTACTATATCAAGACCAGCCATGTGGTATGGTTCATCCTGATCGGTTTCTGGCTGAATGTCTTGCTTATAAAACCGCATACGCTTAGCATTTCAGCCTTTACAAACCATGAGCGGGGCGTTTATTCTACTTCGGTGTACATGCTGGTGGTGCCATTCTTATACTTCCTGAGCAACTACTTTTATAAAGGAAAGTTCATGAGTCTTTTCTGGTCCTTTTTTGTGTTGTTCGCCATTTTCTTTTTTCAGCACCGCACCGTCTGGATCTCAACAGCTTTTGTACTGATCATCTACTACGTCTTTATAAGGTTAAAAACAGACAAGCCAATTAACTTCGTGGCCAAGTTGCTGCCCGTCGGTACTATAGTTGGTATCCTGGCTGTTGTTGCCAGTGGCTTTATACTTTCCATTCACCCCGAGATCCTGGAAAAAGTACAGGAGAACTTCTCGGATATTGAGAACTATGACAAGCAGGGAACGGGAGGCTGGCGCTATATCCAGATCATGTCTTACCTGCCGTTTATTCAGGAGAACTTTTTCTTCGGGATGCGCTTTGATGGCTTTGAGTTGCCTATACAGTTCTGGCGGGATGACATTGATGCCCCGGTTTTCGAAGACGGCCATGGTCACCACTTCCATAGTTTTTACCTGGAGATCTTTTTCTACACTGGCTTGGTCGGATTTGGATTATACCTGCTGATTGCGCTATATCCTATAGTCCAGGCAGTCAAAAAGCGTGTACTAACTATAAACCAGATCATGCTGGTTGCCTTTATATGCAGCAGTTTCGTTTTTTCTATTTCCTACGTACTGCCTGTTTTCTTCTATGGCATTTTAGGCTGGGCCATTGCGGCTATAGAGGTAGAACATGTTCCGTATACCAGTTTTATTAAGGAATCAGGGTTACGAATGAGAGCCAGACGCCTTTTATCCAGACGTGCGCTTCCATCAAACGTAGAAGCCACAACTTCTTCTTATTAATAGCAGTAAGAGAATATACTAAAACCCTTATTGATGTATGAATACTTCATTACCGCAAGAACCTCTGCACACCCCGGTGTTGCTGATCATATTTAACAGAGCACATACTACCCAAAAAGTATTTGAACGCATACGACAGGTAAAGCCTAAAAAACTTTATGTAGCTGCCGACGGCCCCCGACCACATGTTACCACTGATGCTGAAAGATGTGCTGAAACCCGCCGTATAGTAGAACAGGTAGACTGGGACTGTGAAGTAAAGACCCTTTTCCAGGAGCAGAACCTGGGTTGTGGGGTGGCTCCCTCCCGCTCAATCTCCTGGCTTTTCGAGAATGAGGAAACAGGTATTATAATGGAAGACGACTGCATTCCATCGCAAAGCTTTTTCTGGTTTTGCCAGGAAAATTTGGAGCGATACAAGCAGGATTCCCGTGTAATGCACATCAGTGGCAACAACTACCTGGATGGCTGGCGCCGCGACTCTGATTACTCTTACTACTTTTCGGATAAAGTGAATAGCTGGGGTTGGGCAACCTGGCGCCGCGCCTGGCAACTATACGACTTTAACCTGAGCAACTACCAGGAATTAAAGAACAAAGGTTACTTAAACGGCATCTTCCTGAATAAACTAGAGGAAACATACCGGTTAAGCAAGCTCGAAGAAACTTATACGAACATACAGAAAGGCGATGTCTGGGATTACCAGTGGGAGTTTACCGTTTATAGTAACTCAGGCCTTTGTATAGTTCCGGAAGTTAACCTGGTTCGTAACATAGGCTTTGGCGAAGATGCGACCCATACGTTTAACCTGCATGATAAAAAGGCACAGGTTCATGAACAGGAAATCGAATTTCCGTTACGCCATCCAAAGTTTGTGATACGGGATGTGGAATCTGACCGCCGCAACTTTAATAAAATGATGCGCGATAAAGCGAGTGCCAAACTTAAGGCTTTGTTCAACTTTAGTCTTTAACAAAAAAATTACTTGATACGATGACACCTATACATATAGTGATACCTGTTTTTAACAGGAAAGAACATACCCGCGAGTGTTTAAAATCTCTAAGAGCCCAAACCGATACCAACTATAAAGTAACTATAGTTGACGACGGCTCTACAGATGGAACCGAAGAAATGCTGAAAACCGAATTCCCGGAAGTAGACATACTGAAAGGCGATGGCAATTTATTCTGGACAGCTGGCGTGAATTTGGGCTTGCGTCATGCGCTTAAACAAGGCTCAGAAGTGTTTATGACCATGAACAACGATGTGGTTACAGATGAGCAACTGATCGAGAAAATGATCTACTGGCACAGGCAAAAACCGGAAGCCTTAATTGGCGCACTGGAGCTGGATGCCTTTACAAAAAAACCAATTTTTGGTGGCGAAAGGCTTAACTGGAAACTGAATAAAATAGACCAGGTACTTGAAAAACTCCCGGAATCGAACCGTAGAGGACTGCATGCTGTGACGCACCTGCCTGGCAGAGGCTTGCTAATTCCGAAAATAGTGTTCGAAAAGATCGGTCTTTTTGATGAAGATAGGTTCCCGCACTACATTGCCGACTACGACTTTACACACACTGCCCGCAGAGCAGGTTTCGAGCTTTTCGTGAACTATGATGCTAAGTTACTGACTTACCCTGAAGAAAGCGGCGAGCGCCAGTTGCGTAGTAATAAAAGCTTTAAGAACTATTATAAGCACCTGTTCGACTTGAAGGGTGGTGGCAACCTGAGAGACTTTACAAGGTTCACGCTTAAAAACTGCCCTCCTCCTTATATTCCGTATCACCTGCTGAACGGCTATACCCGACGGCTTTTAGGATATTTTCTGAAGTAATGCGCAATGTTAATGTAGCTATTGCTGATAGAAGAACTACCCAGTACACCAACTATAAAACTATAGTTGGTGTACTATTGGTAGCTTTTATCGTAATAGTTGCAGCCATTTATTTCATCACAAATAACAGTTTTACCCCGTTTGCATTTAAACAAACGGCTGCATTAAGCTCCCAGAACTATAGTGGGCCCGTGGTTATAACAAAAGGCGGCACTTACACCGGCAACTGGGAATCAACCAACGCTGACATACCGGCTGTCGACATCCAAACCTCTGAACCGGTTGTGATCATCGATTCCAATATCCGTAGTTCGGGTATACTGATAAAGAGTTGGTACCACAATGCCGACATCACTATAAAGAACACCAATGGCTATGGCCTCTCTCCTACTCCTTACACAGGGTTTGCCAAAACGCGTCGCTTTATTGCCCTAAACGATTTCAAGAACCTGGTTGTGGAAAATTGTTACCTCGAGGGCACAGCCGGCATAGCAGTAGGCGACAACTATCGTGGCAACGGAACACCAGACCAGACGATCAGAATACGGTACAACCAGGTTAAGAATATAGATGGACGGATTTATGCAGGCACGGTGCATTCACAGTTCGTACAGTTTAACTTCCGGGGGAGCTTGCCGCATGCCGATATTTCCTGGAATCAGGTCATTAACGAACCTAACCGATCGCTGGTAGAAGACAACATCAACATACATAATTCACGGGGCACAGCCGCTTCACCTATCAAGATCCACAACAACTATATACAAGGTGCTTATCCCATTTTTGCTGCAGATAGTAGCTTTTCGGGTGGTGGTATACTAGCGGATGGCGACGGCGACTTAAAAATTTGTACGGCTTATGTTGAGGCGTATGATAACCACCTTGTGAACCTGGGCAACTATAGCATGGGCATTGCCAGTGGTAATAACATCCGGTATTACAACAACAGAGCTATTAACTCTGCTACTTTTGATGATGGCAAACGTTTCCTGATGTATACTTCCGGTTTCTGGTGCCTGGATTACTATAAAAAGAGCACTACCTTCTCAAATTCTATCGATAACAATACAATAGCTGTGATGGCCTGGGGATGGCCAAATGACAGGCGGGACATTTCTGATATAAAAGGAGCTATCCTAAAGAACAATACATTACTTCCGGGCATTATTACCAAAAAGCATGAAACGGATGAATTTGAAAAGTGGCAGCAAAAAGTAAGGAAGAACTCAGTTACAATTGGGCCAACAGGCAGGAATAAACCATTCATCCCTTTTTAAAGGGTCTCTACACTCTAATAAGTAGCTTATACTAAAAACAGAACCGTAACAGTACACGTAAAAGCTGCAGTAGAAGAATCTGAAATTTAAACACGTAATACCTGAAATAACATTTACACACTCCATTTCCCAAGCATAAACCCTATAATGAAAACTATTAACGCTGGAATATCAAAGTACAGAGTACTGATATCAAAAAAAATAAACAAACTGCTACTAGGCAAACTAAGCGGAAACACACCAGCAACTATAGTTAATTCTGTAGAAGAAGATTTTCACTTAAACTCTGTCAGCAGACACGTTAATAAAATAGTCCCGATCTCTCAGCCAACTATAGCACATTATCCATTTCCCGAAAGCTTTCCTGTAAACTTCAGGCGGTTCAAGGCATTCGACAAAAAGAACCTGTACCTGCTGAAAAATGTAACGGTCTCTCCTTTTTCAGGATTAACCTGGCTCGAGAATAAACACTTTTTAGTTGAAAGTATTGGCTCGTTGTACAGGCTGATTGGCTGGGACAATGTATTGCACGAGCCACTGCTACCGAGCAGTGAATTAACGGAGCAGGATGTGGTGGTAAGTTGCCCAAAGAATCCTTTTTATCACTGGGTATTCGAATCGCTGGCAGGACTTCTGGTAACTCTGGAGCATATTCCTAATGCCAAAGTAATGATACCGGCGAACAGCCCACAATACTGTCAAGATGTTTTAAAACTGATCTTTGATGAAAAGACCTATGCCGAGCGAATTATAGTTGCTGATGGCGTAAAGCAGGTACCGAATTTTGCCATGTTTCAGCAGGAACAAGATGCAGGCTTTGTACACCCGGTAACCATACGCGCACTACAGAACTTCCGTGATAAGGTGTTAGGCCAGGTACAACTATCTGTTCCTAAGGAGCCGATGCTCTATATATCCAGAAGTAAAACCAGTAACCGAAGTTTGGCAAACGAAGAGGAACTGGAGAAAGCGCTGGAAGCGATCGGCTTTACCATTATCTATAGTGAGCAGTTATCGTTGGCCCAGCAAATTGTTCTGTTCTCGCAGGCCTCATTTATAATTGCCCCGCATGGCGCCGGCTTAAGTAATATAGTCTGGACAAAAGGGAAAGCACGCTTATTGGAAATATTTGCGCACAACCACTTTAATGATTGCTTTGCAAGGCTGGCTGCAGGATTAGGGTTTAACTACCGCTATACGCAGGCAGGACCTCATCCGGGTACTTGCGGGCGTGTAAATGTGCAGGAGATAATTGATCTCACTACCGAAATGCTTAAAACAGAATCCCGTGCCACACAACAGGTAGCATAACGAATTATAGTTTAAGCCCCCTTTCAAAACAAACGCTGGTAGATACACTATCAGCGGTTGTTTTGAAAGGGGGTTTCTGTTTCTCTACTATAAAAATAAAGCTTTTGCCAGGTAGCTTCAAACTGCTCTTCTATTCTAAGACTAAGCGACTTCTTTAGCCTTAAATATTCTTATAGCGCTATATCTTATTAATATTTAAATGCTATAACTTAATATAATTCAACCTCTCTTTCACTATATAGTTATATCCATATCTAACTATAAAAGTATATCAACCTAATTTATCTTCAATTTCATGGCAAACTTTCTGGCCACAGATACAATAATTCGGAACCAATTATTTTTGTCATATTTTTAACATAAATAATAACACATTTTAATTATAATTATTTTAATAAAAAAATAATTTGTGTAACCGAAACTTTTTCAAAAACCTGCAAATTTTTGCTTAAAAGCATTTTATACAGTCACTTACATTTATAAATTTTTGAAGTAATTATAATTTTATTCAGAAATTTAAGGTAAGTGTTAGCATTTGTAAAATTTTCCAGCATATATTTGCAACAACTTATATATGAGCAATTTAAACAAACCACTCATTATCGGTATGTTAATCAAATTGCTCTTCTTCTCTTAGGTAAAGTAAATTTTACGAGAGTATCTAAGAGAGGAATAAGTAAGGTAAATTAATATTTTCAACTTTTAGCCAAAAAAGATGAATCCAAACACCTCTTATGCAAATAAGAAGGCGAGCTCAGTTTTGCTTGCTCTATTGCTTACATTCATCGTGAGTGTATTCACACCAAAAACAGTTCAGGCTCAAACCTATAGTGGTCCCCTGGTGATCACGAAGGGCGGTACCTACACCGGAAACTGGCAATCAACTAACTCTGATGTTCCTGCCGTTGATATTCGTACTTCCGAGCCGGTTGTAATCATCAACTCTAACATTCGTGGTGCTGGTTACCTGATAAAGAGCTGGTATTATGCAGCTGATATAACTGTAAAGAACACCAATGGCTACGGTATCGCTCCAACTGCTTACTCGGAGTACCCGAAGACCCGCCGTTTTGTTACCCTAAACGACTTTAAGAACCTGGTAGTAGAAAACTGCTACATGGAAAGCACAGCCGGTATTGGCGTTGGTGATGATTACCGTGGAAATGGTACTACAAGCCAGACGATCAAGATCCGCTACAACAAAGTGAAGAACATTGACGGTCGTGTGCACGGCGGTAAGGTTCACTCACAGTTTGTGCAGTTCAACTACCGTGGCTCAGTTCCTAACGTAGAGGTAGCCTGGAACCAGGTAATCAACGAACCAAGCAAGTCGCTGGTAGAAGACAACATTAACATCTTCAACTCACGCGGTACTTCTTCTTCTCCGATCAAGATCCACAACAACTATATACAGGGTGCTTACCCTGTTGATGCCAAGGGCAGCAGCTACTCTGGTGGTGGTATACTATCAGACAGCGATGGCGACATGAGTACTGCTACTGCTTACATCGAAGGTTTCGATAACCACCTTGTAAACGTTGGTAATTATAGCATGGGTATCGCAGGCGGAAATAACATCCGTTACTATAACAACAGAGCTATCAACTCAGCTACTTTCGATGATGGTTCACGCTTTAACATGTATACTTCAGGCTTCTGGAGCCTGGACTACTACAAGATGGGAACTACCTTCTCTAACACTATTACCAACAACACGATTGGTGTAATGGCATGGGGATGGCCAAACGACAGAAGAGATATCTCTGACATGGAAGGTGCTACGCAGTCAAACAACACCTCTATTGCAGGTACCATCACAAAGCAGCACGAAATAGACGAGTTTAACAGATGGCAGCAGAAACTGAGCAGCAAAGGAATTGTATTAGGACCTAACGGTTCAGGTGCAACTACAACTACTTCACCAGAGCCTGCTCCGGCTCCGGCACCAGCTCCAGCCCCGGCTCCTTCAACAGAAACATCTATCACTACCTCGCCTTCAACGGGCACTGGCAAGATCACGCATGAGTTCTGGACAAACGTACACGGCAGCAGCACATCGGTTATCCCGGTAAGCACTACGCCAGCTAAAAAGACAGAGCTTGCTTTGTTTGAAGCACCATCGAATGTAGGTGATAACTATGGACAGCGTGTTCGCGGTTATGTAACGGCACCGGTAACTGGTAACTATACTTTCTGGATCGCTTCTGATGATCAGGCTGATCTGTACCTGAGCACATCTGAAGACCCTGCTAAGAAAGTAAGAATCGCTTCAGTGTCTGAATGGACTAACCCACGTGAGTGGACTAAGTTTGGTGAGCAGAAGTCAGTAGCTATTAAATTAGAGGCTGGTAAGCGTTACTACATCGAAGCGCTTCACATCGAAGGCGGTGGCGGAGATAACCTGGCCGTTGGTTGGACACTACCAAACGGCACGCAGGAAAGACCAATACCAGGCAAATACCTGTCACCAATGGGAAGCACAGCAATTGTATCAGCTCCTACAACAGAACCTGCTCCGGCACCAGCACCAGCTCCAACTACAGAGCCGATCACCACTTCGCCTTCAACAGGCACTGGCAAGATCACACATGAGTTCTGGACAAACGTACATGGCAGCAGCACTTCGGTTATCCCGGTAAGCACTACGCCAGCTAAAAAGACAGAGCTTAGCCTGTTCGAGACGCCTTCAAATGTAGGTGACAACTATGGCCAGCGTGTACGTGGTTATGTAACTGCACCGGTAACTGGTAACTATACCTTCTGGATCGCTTCGGATGACCAGGCTGAACTATACCTGAGCACGTCAGAAGATCCTGCTAAAAAGGTAAGAGTAGCATCAGTATCGCAGTGGACAAACCCACGTGAATGGACTAAGTTTGGTGAGCAGAAGTCGGTAGCTATTAAATTAGAAGCTGGCAAGCGTTACTACATCGAGGCCCTTCACATCGAAGGCGGTGGCGGAGACAACCTGGCTATCGGCTGGACACTACCAAACGGCACGCAGGAGAGACCAATACCAGGTAAGTACCTGTCGCCAATGGGAAGCACGTCTACTACAACGACAGCACCGGCACCGGCTCCAACTACAGAACCGATTGCAACTATAACAACCGGTACTGGTAAGATCACGCACGAGTTCTGGACAAACGTACATGGCAGCAGCACTTCAGTAATACCTGTAAGCACTACGCCAGCGAAAAAGACAGAGCTTAGCCTGTTCGAGACGCCTTCAAATGTAGGTGACAACTATGGCCAGCGAGTACGTGGTTATGTAACTGCACCTGTTAGCGGTTACTATACCTTCTGGATCTCTTCGGATGATATGGCTGATCTGTACCTGAGTACTTCAGAAGATCCGGCTAAGAAAGTAAGAATCGCTTCAGTGTCTGAGTGGACTAACCCACGTGAGTGGACCAAGTACAGCGAGCAGAAGTCAGTAGCAATCCAGTTAGAAGCTGGCAAGCGTTACTACATCGAAGCATTGCACCTGGAAGGTGGCGGTGGTGATAACCTGGCCGTTGGCTGGACATTGCCAAACGGCACGCAGGAAAGACCAATACCAGGCAAGTACCTGTCGCCAATGGGAAGTACCGGAGCTATAACTACAGCAGCGGTAACAACAGAAGATACGCAGATAGTTTTTGAGAATACAACTGCTTATCCGAACCCGTTCACGAACACAATTACGCTGGATTTCGCAAACCAGCAGAATGTAAAACTGCAGAAGGTAGTTCTTCTGAACCAGGTTGGCAAAGTAGTTTATGAGCAGAAGGCACTTGAACTTACTAACAACAAGCTGGTACTTGACCTGACAAGCATCAACATCAAAAAAGGTCTTTATATCCTGAGATACACAGATAGCCAGGGTGTAGCTAACAGCATTAACCTGATGAAACAATAAGGTTTCTGAACCATAAAAAAAAGGGCACTTCAGCTGAAGTGCCCTTTTTTATTTTCTATAGTTCTGCTATTCTGTAACGATCAGTTTTCTGCTGATGCTTCTTTCTGTTGAGTATAAGGTCAGGTTATAGAAGCCTGCATCAATCTTATTCAGCGAAAGGACATTTTCCAGGAGGCCTGCTGCATTTGCCTGTACAGTTGTCTCCAATACTTTCCTTCCGGTAGCATCGGTCATCAGTAAGGTCAGGGTTTCGTTAGGCTTAAGTGTAGTAACATGCAGTGCAACCTGGTTGCCTTTAGTTGGGTTAGGGTACACATCAAATTTGCCTTTAAAGTTTACATCCTTATCGATGCCAAGCGGATTTGTACCGCAATACGTTCCACTACCGCCATTAAACTCCTGGGTTATATCGGCAGCGGTTAGCGCTCTAGAATATAGCTTGACCTCATCCAGGTCACCTTCGAAATGGTAACCATCTCCTAAGTCAAGGTAACCAATGTTCAAGGCCGCGGCACCTTCAAAGCCATTGTCATAGCTGATATCGATCTCATCAACTTTAACCCCATCAACATAGAGGATGTTCTTGTTAGAACCTGCATCGCGAACGGCTGTATACAAGTGCCAGTTACCATCATTCACTTTTGGTCCTTTACCTCCTACAAAATTACCCTGGTGGTTAATATCCTTTAACATGAACATGGCATGTCCCTGATCGTCTGTACCGATCCACCAGTGCATAGCTGATTCGGTTGCGTTACGGCCCATGATAACAGAGTTGCGGTTTATAGTTGAGCTCGTACGCATCCAGAAGCTGATCGTAAATGGCGTGCTAGCTCCCCAGTTGAAATTAGAGGCATCGCTTAGGTTTACACCCGTTGTACCCGCAAACTTAAGTGCGTTATGGAATTTACCAGTTACCAACTCAGGACAGGTTGTGCAGTTTGCCACAGCTGCCGAAGCATAATCCTTAAATCCGGCATCGGTAGTAGTTTCATCAAAGCCTAAGTATTGAGCAATTCCCGGCATACAATTCGGAAGATCTACCTGGGTTGAGCCTCCTACTGCAATTTTCACTGCATCTGTCGTCTGGAAATGTACACCATCGTCGGTAGCCTGTGCTGTAATGTTGTAAGTGCCTGCTGTAGCGCCGCTCCATTTTGTTGTAAATGGTGCCGTGGTAGATTCAGCGATCTGTGCAGTACCAGCATAGTAAACCACTTTTGTCCACTTACGATTAGGGTCTGCAAAGCTTACTTTCAGTTCGATATCCTGCCCTATTTCGTAGCTGGCATTGTTGGTTGGTGATGTGATAGTTACTGGCTTAACTACACCGCCACTGCAATTCGGGTACACATCCACAAAATCTGTAGCAGACAAGCCTCCGGCATCAGTTACCTTCAGGCTGATCCTGTAAAAGTACGTTTCACCATCGCAACCAATCGGAGTTATAGTTGTGGTTGTTTCTTTTTTGGTGTCTACCGGCTCTGGATGTACGTGCGTGTTATGGTGTAAGGTGGTTTGCCACTCATAGCTTAGCTGATCACCCGTATGTTCGTTGTCGGTTACATCGGCCCGTAAATTATAAGTTGTAGGCTTATCAAGCGGGTAAAGCGTTCCCTCGGCCGGGCTGGTGATGTTTGCAACAGGTGGCGTATTGTTAAGTGTTATCGTCAGTTTTGCTGTAGCTGTTAAACCACCATCATCCGTCACCTTCAGGGTAACGGTACGGGTTACGGTCTGGGCAGAGGTAAATGTATGTTGGGGGTTTGCATCAGTTGACTTTGCAGAACCATCGCCAAAATCCCATTCGTACTTTAGCGCTTTGTTCTCAGGGTCAGTAGACTCGCTGCCGGTGAACTTAACTGTAAGTGGGCTTGAACCAAATAGTTTATCTGCTTTTGCTACCGCTTTAGGAGGCTGGTTTCCGCCGTAATAAGCGATCTTTAGAACTTTAGTGGCGTAGTTGATATAATAAAGCCCGCCCGTTACCGGGTTAGTTGCAAAACCGGTAACAGTGGCATCTTTGCCTATAAAGTTACGGATAGAAGTGAGCTTATTGTTCGCATCAAACACGGCATTCTTTATCCAGCCGGCACCATAGTCCCCGAAAAAGTAGGTATTCTTGTACGTTGCCGGCAAGTCAGAGCCAGTGTACCAGATACCACCCGTAGAAGAACTGCCATAAAATGGACTGCCTGTCACATTAGATCCGGCCTCGCCTATACCAACAGTTGCAGCGTCTTCGCCATTAAAAGTACCGATCCTGGTTATCGCCTTAGGCTCAACCCCGTTCTGCACAATATCATTTACCCAATCCACGACAGGCCTGGAATGCACGAAGGTATACTGTTCAGGAATTGGAGTAGTATTATCACAGGGATTCAGGAATTCTGGCTGGGTGGTTTTGCGGGCTTGCTTCAAAAGACTTCCGAACGTGTAAAATTCTTTACACATATCAGAGTTACCAGCATTTGCCGCGCTGTACTTAGGGTTTGGAATAAACGGGTTCATAACCACGCGAGCGATCTCGAAATAAGACGGCTGCGCCATCAGGCCTTCGAACATAGGCCAGCCCAGGTTCATGCCACCTTTATCAACCACACTGATCTCTTCCCAGTCCATCCAGCCTACATCGCCAACATATAAAATGCCCGGAGAAGTAGAACTACCAGTACCCGGTTTTACAGTAAAGCGGAACGGGTTTCTTAAACCCAACGCCCACACCTTCGACTCCACTGAATTAGGTTTGCTGGCATCATAGAATGGGTTAGATGGCAATCCGTTACCGGTAGCCGGGTCTATACGAAGTATCTTGCCATTATAAGACTGGATCTGCTGTGAACGGAAAGCGCCGACATCTTCTTTAGAGCTGATGATGCCATCTGCAAGCGCCTGCGGAACGAACGTATCATTCTTAGGATCATTCGGGAAATAGCCATAGTCTACGCCGTTGGCAGTAGCGCCGTCGCCGGCTGAAACCAGTAAAGAACCATCTTCACCGAAAACCAGTGAACCTACCCCATGCGAAATGTATGTTATAGGAATACCTGTAGATACTGTCGCGCCAAGTAATATTTTTCTACTGCCGGTGTTAACAGTTAAAGTACCATTCGACAGGCTGGCTGTGTAACGCGTAACCCTGCCTATAGTTGCTTCATTCTGGCTGATGTTTGATGGGTCGTAGCCACTTTTGCCCGAGTTCATCAGGTGGTTGCGATCTACTACATACAACAGGTAAATAAATCCGTTTGTATCGAAATTAGGATCCAGCTCAAAACCAAGTAAGCCGTGGTCTCCCCAGTCGCCTACTTCATCGGTTATATCAATAAGTGGGTTAGCTGCTCTTTCACCATTCTCAACAACCCAAACTTTACCTGCTTTCTCCCACACAAACATTTTCTTTCCGTCTTTAGAAAACTTAAGGCCAACTGCCATATTCCATTCTCCGCCCACCGGCTCTTCAACAAAGCCTTCAGGCAAACCAGACGAGGATTGTGCAGACGCTTGTGCTATAAAGAAGAAAGCAAAAACTATAGAAAGTATACTATTAAGGAGCGCTGACTTATATCTGAAAGGGTGCCTCAGCTTCTTATTATGAGGTAGCAGGAAGTATGCTTGATAAGAAGGCTCTCTTCCTGTTATGTAAAAGTTATTCATAATTATTCGTAAATATTTGATTTACTATAGATTACTATTAAAATTCGTTTTGTTAGATGACCGCAGAAACCAGGGCCGAAAAACCGGTATACACAGATGAGCTATAGTTGTTGCATTAACTTACCTGTGTACAACTTTCTTAGTCTATTACCACTAATTTTCTGCTTATAGTCTTAACATCTGAGATGACAGAAATCACATACATACCTGCCCTTAACTGGTCTGGTACAGGAACTATAAAATCTAAGGTGCCATCTGAAGCTACCTGTAACTCCCGGGTTATTATTTTTTTACCTGTTATGCTCGACAGCATGTAGATCACGCGCTCGTCAGGCACCAGATTGGTAACATTTACGTTTACCTCGCCACTCTGTACCGGGTTAGGATATAAAAAGAAACTTGATGCAATGGTACCTCCAAACTCGATTATGACCACATGCGAGTGGGTAAAAGCACCATTTTGCTTCACAATACGCAGCCTGTAGTATCCGCGTTCCTTTATAGGGGCAGGATCGGTGAAACTATAGGCCAGGCGCTCAGCGCTGGTTCCTTTAGCCTGCACGGTCCCTATTTCGGTAAACTCGGTACCGTCTTCAGATCTTTCTACAACAAAATGCGATAGTTCAACTTCTGTTTGCGTTTCCCAGTCCAAAACAACGGATCCACCTTCAAATCTGCCTTCAAACGAGATGAGCTCCACTATTCCATCGAAAACCGTCTGGTAGCGTTCTTTTATTTCTGCTGCTGACAGAGCACGTCCGTAAAGCATAACTTCGTCCATGTCTCCTTCAAACCGGTATCTGCCTTCGCGGTCCAGGTATCCGATGTTTACCGGTGTTAAAGACTGAAAGCCGTTTTTATAAGTAAAGCTGCCCTGGGCTACCTGCTCTCCATCCACGAAAAGCCTGTTTGCTCCAGACCCGCCGTCTCTTACAGCAACTATATGGTGCCATACGCCATCGGTCAGTTTGGGTCCGCCGCCTATTCCTATTCCATCCCAGAGGTAATCTTTTAACTGAAAACTTGCATGGCCTTCCGAGTCAGCTCCTATCCACCAGTGCAGGTCAGAATCACGGGCATCGCGGCCGATCAAAACCCTGTTACCAGATGTGCTGGCAGTAGTTCGCATCCATAGTTCTATCGAGAAACTTTCGTCGGGTAGCCAGTTAAAGTTGGAGCTGTTCGCCACATTAAGTCCTGTAGTTGTCCCGTTAAAGCGCTGCCCTCCGGAAATCACCCCCGGAATTGGTTGTGGCCTGGCTTCCGGTTTACAGCTGGCATTATAAGGGGTATAGTAATCTCTGAATTCAGTTCCGCTTACCTCGTGCAGCATCCAGTGGTGGCGCAGGCCTCTTAGTTCAGTTATGCTGTTCTTCACACTGATCGAATAGGATTGCTGTACCTTGCCCTGACTGTTCTCGACATTAACAGTAACATTAAATTTGCCGGCGCTGGCAGGTGTCCATTTAATCTGGCCGGTGGTGGCGTTTATCTGCATTCCCTGCGGGCTGTTAACCAGCGAGTAAACCGGGGCAGGAACCCCGATGGCCTCTACATCATAAGTATATGGCTGTGCAGCCACACCAAATGTTACAGGATCAGACATAATTACCGGCGGAAGATTTTTAGGGCCGCAGTAGGCAGCAGAGCCATAGTTATATCTTGACCTTACTTCGGTTTCGTTCAGTGCCTTGTTATAGACCATCACCTCATCTATAGCTCCGGCAAAATGGTAGCCATTGTCTAGTTTGTAGTAGCCTATAGTTGCCGGCGCAACAGACTTAAAATCGGTTGTGTATTTATCGTAAAAGAAATCAGCTGCCTTATAGCCGTCAATGTATAGTTTGTTTTTGAGCAGGCCGCCGTTACGCATCACCACGATATGGTGCCATTTACCATCGTTGATCTTCTTGCCCATTTTCTCGGTCTTAAAGCCAACACGGTTCTTGTCGTATAATTCAAAAACGGCATAGCCTTCCGGGTCTACACCTATCCACCACGACATTTTAGAGTCCGTGGCAACACGGCCCATGATTACCTGGTTCCTGCCTGCGTTACCGGTTACCTGTACCCAAAGTTCTATCGTAAAGTCAACATTATTTTCCCAATCAAACCGTTCTGTCTCAGGGATAACTATTCCATCATTCTTACCATCAAACCTCTGAGCGCCTGCAAATAAACTTTCGGTTGGTGTCGGGCAATTGGTACAGTTGGCTACAACCGGGCTTACATAATCTGCATAAGTTCCGGCAGTTTTTTCATCAAATCTATAGTGATGGATAAGATTGTTAGGGCACTGGGCCTGCGCTGAAAATGAGGGCAGACAAAGTAGTACAGCTAACAGAACAGCACCATACGCATGAAGCCTGCAACTGCTAATCTGGTTAAAAGCCGCAACTATAGCTTTAACCATATTACTTATGGAGTAACAGTAAGTATATATCATAAGTAAGATCGCTCTTGATAAAGGGTAAATTTGGGTTAAGGAAGTAAAAGCTACTTATTCGAAAATGATGATCAGAAATAAGCAGATTTTGCTTCGCAGGCTGGATTTAACCAGCAACCATAGTGTGTTTATGCTAAGTATTCAGATTTCCTTTTATTGGAAACTTCTTATATTACGGAGGTTTGATCTATAGGTTTACAGAAAAAAACAGGATCTGTTTCTGTACTGATATGGCGGCTGTTTGTTCCTTGATTTTAATTATCAGGTAGTTACAAACAAACTATAGTAAGTAACTATAGTTCAGACCGATATCCCTTGTATAACCGACCTGAATGACAATGCAATTTTATAGTTTAAAACCGCCAGTAATTACCAGAGAACTACCTGCTTTTGAGGCGAGGCTGTTTGCCTGCCACGGAGCTTATATGCAAGTGTTATTTCATTCGATGGTTTGTCTATAGTTGCGGCATCGGCTACTGGAGTTTCGTACAGGTAGCTGATCTGTAGTTTATTGAATTTGATGCCGGCGGTAGCTGTAAAAGCCAGGTTATTCCGGTAACCGCCTCCCGCCCATAGCATGTTCTGGTAAACTGCTTTCAGTTGGCCTTCTATAGTTGCATCGGTCTGTTTGTCGTGCTGGTATATGGTATTAAGCACAAGGCCCAGGTCATCTGTCAGGGCGGTGCGGTAACCGGCGAGGCCCACATGCCTGCGGGCATACATTTCATCCATAAACTCATCCCCGGACTTTATCAGTTTGCCTTCTGTTACATCCTGCATACTATAACTAATGTAAAAGTTACTTGCTTCCAGGGTTAAGCCCAGGTTAAGGTCCGTTTTGCTGCCACGGTTGTTCTGGCCCAGCAGGCCGCTGTATTTCGGGTCGTTTTCCTGGTCCAGGGTTAGTTTGTTGCCATCCAAAGCCAGCAACGTGTACGTTACAGCACCACCCCAGCGGAGCGTTAATTTTTCGGAAAGCCTGATGCCGGAACCATAACTCAGATTTGCCTGTGTTTCGCTGTAAGGCCCAAACGACTCTCGGAGCAACAACAGGCCAAGGCTGTGCTGCATGTCGGTTGTATAAGCGCTTCCGTTGTTTAACTGGTAGCCTTTGCCCTTTTTAAAGTCGTTAAGGTTAAATTCTGCCGAAGCAAAAATTGTTTTGGGAGCATCTTCAAAACCTGTCCATTGGTTGCGGTACAGCGTTTTTAGCTGGCTTCCCTCCTGCCCCGTCAGCGACGGATTATAGTAGGGCCGCACCTGCGAAAAGTTGCCAATGTATTTACGCGTCTGTGCAGTGGCGCACAAACTATAGAATGCCAGTATAGTCAGGAGTATATATCTTTTCATGTTACGCAATTATAAAACGGTTAGCACCCCTTTTTGTACCAGGCCGGTATCTTTTACATGTATGATATAAAAGTATGCCCCCTGTTGTACTTCGCCGTTCTTTCCTTTTCCGTCCCAGCCTTTTTCAGGGTCGGTGCTTTGGTACAGTCGCACGCCGGCTCTGTCCATTACGGTAATTTCCACCTCGTTATAGAAGCGTAATTCCGGCACAGTCCAGGTATCGTTCACTCCGTCACCGTCCGGCGAAAAAGCATTTACCAGTTTTATTTTTTCCTGCGGCTCGTAAACCGATTTGGTTAAAGTAAATGTCTGCTCGATGGTGTTGTTGTAAGGGTCTTTACTTTCTACCCTGATCTTAAAAGTAACGACACCGGAAAGTCCCTTGTTAGAGGTCAGGTGCAGCTCATTATCCTGGATAAAGAAATAGGAATTCTGGTCATCTCCTTCGCCAGCGATCAGCCTGTACGTGAATACTTCATCATCCGGGTCTTCGGTAGTAAATGTTCCCAGCACTTCTGTTGGCTCCGCTTCCGGCTTAAATTTGCTGATGCTCAGAGTTAGGGCTGTAGGCGGTCTGTTAGGCTCTACTTCTATTATCAAAGTACCTTTCCGGTTACTGAAGTTGGTCGTATTATCCGCCAGTTTAAGGTCGCCGCTGATGGTATACTTGCCTGCTACCAGTTGATTATAGTTACCCTTCTGCCAGGTTACGTCCAGGTAATCCTCTTCGCCGGTATTGTATGTTACTTTTACCTTCTGCGGCAATGGTATTTCACTAAAATCAGTATTGAAAGGCACTTTAAGTTCACCGGTCGGGGTGACAGAAGCAATGTCTTTGGTAGCCTTTAAAACCTGGGCAGTTGCATTATCGCCTTTGTTTCCGGCTTTATCAGTCAGGTAAACCGTCACTGTTAAAGTCCCGTCTTTTAACCCTGAGAGGTCCAGGCCCGGTATGTTTATAGTTGCTGCTGTTGCTTCGCCAGTTCCCGTTACCGGATCACCGCCATTGTTACTTGTAATGGTATAAACATAGCTTGCACCTGTTTCAGAACCTGTAATTTTTAACGCTACATTCTTCTCGTTGGTGATATCAACCTGCTCGACGCCAAAAGCAACCGCATAGCCTGCCGGAGCCACGGAGTCGAAAGTACGCTTTAGTATGTTCGATGCCTCGTTACCGTTCTTAGCTGCATCCTGTGTTTTGTTGGCGGCTATCGTTACGCTAACTTCACCTTGCACAGTTGGGCTGATGAGCACAGTATAGGTCTTACCATCACGTTTGGTGAGCTCTGTGGCAGTGCCATTGGTAACAGTAACATCACTTACATCAAGTCCGGTTACAGGTTCGCTTAACGTTATAGTTACCTCAAAGGCTGTATTTATAGTTGCCGCTGCATTTGTGCTTAACACTATAGTTGGCTTCGTAACATCATACTGCATCACGAAAGCATCAGAAGCTGTATTGTTATTTCCGGCCAGGTCTGTCACTTTTGCGTCAGGCAACTGCACTGTTACGTTACCATCTGCAGACGGTGTTATAGTGGCGGTATAGTTTGCGGCATCAGTACTTTTCAGGTTGTTTATAGTTCCGTTTGTTACAGCCACATCAGCAGCAGCCAAACCATAAACAGCTTCACTAAACTTAATACTGATCTCGAAAGGCCCGTTTACAGGGCTGCTTTCTGTGGAGGTAATGGCTACAGACGGTGCTGTAAGGTCTATAGTTACGGCAAAGTTACTTCCGACTGTACTCGTGTTTCCTAAGGCATCAGCGGCTGTAGCAGTAAAGGTGTGGTTGCCTGCAGCCAGGGCAGTTCCTTCATAATTAAATTCCCAGTTGCCTGAGCTGTTTGCTTGTGCTGTTCCTATAGTTCCTTTTCCGGTCAGGGCTATAGTTATAGTTGCATTGGCTTCTGAAGTGCCACTCAGTTTTAAAGTATTATCTGATGTGATCTTATCGTTGTTAACAGGACCACGATCTTCGGAAATGGCAACTATAACCGGAGGCGCAGGTGGTGTGGCATCTATCGTCCAGGTATGCGTTGCCGGCGAAGAATCTATGTTTCCGGCTGCATCTATAGCTCTCACTTTAAAAG
>NZ_JBEOKT010000020.1:0-73607 GCF_040278685.1 Pontibacter populi | reverse complement strand
GATGAAGTAGATGAGCCCGAATTAGTTAGAAGAGATGATGGTTCGTTCTTAGTGAGTGGTTCTATCGAGGTACGAGATCTGAACAGGGAGCTAAAAGAAGAGCTCATAGTGCGTGATCCGGATAACTACGCCACCCTGGCCGGATTTATCTCCTACACGTTTGGAAAGCTTCCGGTTACCGGCGAAAAGTTTACCCACAATGGCTATGAAATGGAGATAGTAGATATGGACGGGCTAAGAGTTGATAAAGTACTAGTGAAACAGCTGATGAGCTAACCTGCAGTCCTAGCTTACAAATATTTACACATAATACTCAAACACCGTTACTTCAGCCCGGGCAAAGAAACGGACAGGAAACCGGGAAGTACCAAAGCCGTTGGAAACATACAGGTACGGTGGACTTTCTTTGTACCACCCCTGCACATAGTTACCTGAACGCGGGGGTAAGACTGGAACCCAAAACGGCAGCCGGACCTGTCCCCCATGAGTGTGGCCAGCAAATGCGTATTTAAAGCGAAGTTGTTGATCTGGCTCTCTGCTTTGGTTCACTTGCTTTATTACACGAATAGCTCGGTCCCAATGGCGTGGACTATGAATAAGCAGCAAGTGATTAGGCTCTTGTCCGATCTCTTCAACAGCTTTTTCCAGCGAAGCACTTCCGTTCAGCTGATCATCCAAGCCCGTTACAGCCAGATTGTTTTCCCGGATTCGATACACCCGTGTCTGGTTTACCAGCAAATTCCCATTGTATTTCTTTAGCGCCGCTGCCAGCATCTCCATACTTGCTTCAGCAGCATAGTCATGATTTCCTGGAACAGCTACCTTCTTTATGTGAGAATCCAACAGTGCAAGGAAGCGGCGAACAGTATTCATTTCGCCTGATGTATCCAGTGTATCACCCGCAAAAAGCAGCAGGTCTGGCTTCAACTCATTCACCTTACGGGCAAGCTTGTAATGCCTGGGAAACAAGGCCTGCTTTAAGTGCAGATCTGCCAGCAGAACAAGTTTCATTGGTTTATTACTTCTTGTACTACTCCCAATACGGAAACGCTTTACCTGAAAAAAGTACTTTTCCAGGAAGAAGGCATCCAGCAAAACACCAGCTGCCAGCGCTACTGCTGTAGCTCCCACCCCCCACCAAATATTCCTTTTATATTTCCCCATTCTATTACTCTTATTCATTCAAGTCTTATGGGAAGACTTATTTTCGTATCTTTAAATCAAACAAGCTTTGCAGTGCATGCACATCCCCAACACACTCTTTCAGATAGAATATAAACTTACCTTGGATTTGCTTCAAGTAGAGTGGCCTGCATACGGCAGCTTCTCTACCCCAGAATTTGAGTATGCCATGGAACATCTGCTTGATACGCTCCGCCTTTATGACATTCCCCGCCTCTTGCTCGATGCCCGGAGTATGGCCACGATCCCCAATACACCGGATCATCTGGACCTGGGCATTCGTTTTGTCCAAGCCCTCGAAACAACCCGCGTGCGGAAAGTAGCGCGGCTGGTAGCAGATACTGCTTCCAGAGACTGGCAAATGCGGCAGCTGACAGGGGAGGAAGGTATTTCCTATCAATTCCAGACCTTTGTGCGGCAGGAAGTAGCCCTGGCTTGGTTGAAGGCTTAGAGAGCTATCGCCTGTAGCCCTCCCGGTCAAAGAAGTTCACTTCCGGTTTCCTACTTGTCTTGTCTTTGGTCTCCGGGCCACCTTCTAGCTTGGTTTCGCGCGGAGTGTCGTACACCCATGTTTTTTTGCCCCAGCCTTGCACTTCCGAGGTGTCATAAATTTCATCCTGCCCCCGGCCGCCCACAATTTTTATTTGTATCCCCTTGTCCGCTTCCCCCCTTACCCAAAAGATATCGTTCTCAGCAAGCCCGTGCAGCACGATCTCTTTTGTTTCTGCTGGAAGGAAAACTCTACGGTACATGACTACTTTATCAGACTTGCGCCGAACTACCACTTCTGTGTCTCCGCCAGCCATGCGCTTTACCTCAAATCGATCTTCTTTGTCTGTGCCCACCACCAGTACTCTTACTGAAAGTATTTCATAAAATTCCCTGGCTGCTTCATCTAGCTTATCCCTTCGGCTTTTGAGCTGACTGGCCAGCTCCTTCCTTTGAAGTAGGTACACTTCTTTTGGCAGCTGGCGCACCGCCTGTTCAATCACTTGGTCTGATATTTCTTTCTGTAGTACATGGGCCAGCGAGTCGAACTGCTCGCCCGTCACGTGGGGCATAGCGCGCGCATCAAAAAACTCTGAATTAATCATGAGCGCCTTTACGTCCTTGTAATCTGCAGTAAAGCTTTCGAACTTACGGATGGCCCATTTCCGGCTGAAGAGCCAGGAGAAAAGGCCACCACCAAAGCGGTAGAAGGCGTTGTCTCGGTCTTTCGGAATGGGCCGATAGAGATGCTCTCCGTTCTCCTTGTACTCAGCCCACTCCCATTGCCCTACATGGCGGTCCCAGTCGCCGATGAGCAGGTCCAGCAGGCGTGCCCGGGCAAAGGCCAGCTGGTCGATAAAGTGGTCGTTTTCTTCGTAGCGGTGGTTGAGCATCTTATTGGGTCCTACAATGTCATGCGCACCAGCTATCTCGCCGGAAATGGCACGCTGGTCGTTATACTTTTCCTCCAGCATGTACAGCCTATCACTGAGTTTCTCTTCATACTGGTCAAAGTGCGCTTCACCAGGCCTGACATAAACCAGGCGCGGGGTGGCGTGCGGCACCCCGGCCGCCTGAGCCAGCGGGGCTACCACCAATGCGCCATAAGGATGCAGCGCAGAAGCCTGGTCCCGCACTACATTAGCTATAAAGGTCTTTCGAATCGGCAGGGGCAGGATCTTAGCTGAGCGTTTGTCCACCGTGCGTAAGGAGTAAGTCATGCCGTCACCTCCTTCGACGGCGGCGTTGATGGTCTGCATCCCGCCGCCAATCTTTTCCACTTCCAGTCCACCTTTCACTGTTTCCGGATCCAGGACCGGCACACGTACGGGCGTGGCCCAAAGCTTCCGGTGTCTGCTGCCCCAAAGGGCCTTGTGCAAAAAGCCCCGCTTGTAATGACTGCCAGCCTGCAGCGTCACGCTGTCCACTGTACCTGGATGTAGCCGCAATTTTTGGTGCACATGTGAATCTGTAACAGGGGTGTCGGCATAAAAGTTTTGCTTAGCGCAGCCCGAGAAAAGAATAAGTAAAGTGAATAAGAGTGAGTGTATAGTTGGCTGTAGTTTGTTCTTCCGCGTGTCTGTATCCATGCCTTTTATAACGTGGGGCAGCAGAAATGTTTACAACAACTACGGCTACCGCGAATTCAAGAGTTGCCGCAGATCTTATCTGAGCTTCTCAACCTGTGTAGAGAACAAGTCGTTGAAGTAACCTTATGAATGTAAAACTGAAACAGTATTGGTTCAACATTAAAAACAGTCTTTGGTTCCTACCTACCCTGATGGCCTTATCAGCTGCTGCGCTGGCATTTGGAGTGGTTAAACTGGACGCCCGAGTTACGTATGATGAGTTGCCCATCGATTGGTTTCTCTACGGTGGGCAGCGAGACGGTGCCCGCTCTGTACTTTCCACCATTGCCTCCTCTATGGTCACCATTGCCGGTGTTACCTTCTCCATTACGCTGGTGGCCCTGACGATGGCCTCTTCGCAGTTTGGTCCAAGGCTACTGCGCAACTTTATCGCTGACAAAGGAAATCAGTTTGTGATTGGCACCTTTATTTCCACCTTTATTTATTCTCTGATTGTCCTGTTAACCATACGTGGCTCAGGAGAAGATGAGTTTGTCCCGAAAATCTCCGTAGTACTCGCCTTTCTTGTGGCTGTGTTCAGTCTTGGAGTCCTGATCTACTTTATCCATCATGTCTCTACCTCTATTCAAGCAGATTACGTGATCAAGTCCTCTTACCAGGACTTTCAAAAGATCAAAACAGAATCCATGCCCAGCGAAGAAAGGAAAGTAGAACAAGAGTCTATTCAGGAGGCGCTACAACAAATACAGACAGACTATAAACTACAAACTGAGATGTATCTGCAAACTTCTGGCTACGTGCAGCGAATAGACTATGAGGCAAGCTGCAGCTGGGCACTGGAGCACAATGCAGTCCTTGAATGGCTTGTTTACCCGGGTGTGTTTGCTACTATGCACCATTTCTACGCAAGAGTGTATCACCAAGCTGCGTTACCACAAAAGACATTAGAAAAACTGCAGGCTTTTGTGAAAATTGATTACCAACGAACCCCGAACCAGGATCTGTTGTTTCCTCTCAATCAAATCGTAGAAGTTGGCGTGCGTGCGCTATCCCCAGGTATTAACGATCCCCACACAGCCATCACATGCCTACACTGGTTGGGTGCTGCCCTGACAGACATAGCAACAAGCCAGCTCCCAAGTGCAATCCTAAAAGATACAAACGGTGTTGTAAGCGTAGTGAGAAGACAGGTTGGCTACCAAGCCATTGTAGATGCCTGTTTTGACCATTTCCGAGTATATGCAAGATCTAACATGTATGTTGCCGCCGAAGTCCTGCAGGCACTTAAAAAGCCTCTTATTTTGACAAAGAATAGCGAGTATCAGCGGGCGTTAAAAGATATGGCCACATCTATTTACAAAGAAAGCCTTCAGGAACACGGCGATCAAGTGCCGCAGGTAATGAAAACAGACTACAGGGAAATCATGCGACTGGGTAGCTAGCTTGTTTAAGCAGAGGTAGGTCAGCTTTATTTTTTTCTTTTTACAATCAACAGTGTAGCCGCTCTAATAAAGCCAAAGAAAACATAGAGCACAAGGCTAAGAGCACCACACCAGTGGCTCTAACGGGTACCTCATCTATGAAAGGGCTCCAGAGAATACTTTATCCATGATCGGAAGAAACTTGCCACTAAAGCGGGCATAGCACCAGCACTTTAGTTGATTTAATTCCTCAAAGTTCAGGTAGCGAAAAGCTTTTCGAAGTTCCTTTTCGAATAATTTCTTACTAAAGCTCACTTTCTGTAACACTGTTTTAACGTATTCTAACATAGATTAGAAAACAAATAGTCCTTTCTCTTTTTACACCCTTAGGGTAGTAAATGTTGCCGAAAAATCAGCCCACACAGGTAGTACAAATTTGTTCGTTACTAAAATGATTTCGGTGTGTGCTGTAAAGGCTTTCAGTTAAAAAAAAGCAAATAAAACATTTAATGATTTTTTAGTTTGTCTTTCAAAATTTAGTTCTCAGACTGTATCACTTCATGTTCGTGTTGGGAAACATAACCCGTTCAGGTTGTAGGGAAAGCTCCTCTAAAAGCTTACTAAAAAGCCTGCGCTTGACAGGGCCTGAACGCTTAGGTTCAACCAGAAAGCGGACCGTTACTTGAATCCAGGTATTATCATGGGCAGAAAAGGAGACAGAGCCCCGCGCCCGTACTTCTACTTCATCCACAGGAGTCTGTGCCAGGATGTTGCGATACAGCGCTACACGCCGGGCCATCTCTGGTCCTATGTCTTCCTGTACTACCCTTCGAGCTGTTTGTCTTACCCACGGCAGGTCACTCTCGTAGGAAACAAAAAATTTTATTTCATTCCAGATGTAAGGGAAGAGCGGCCAAGAATAATTGATCACAAACTCACTGAATACTTTCGAGTTCGCAAAGCGAATGACCCGGCCGCTTGGGTGATCCCCCGATAGATAGTCTCCATTAAACTCCCAGAGCGTTGTATCAAAGTAACCTAGCTCAATTACATCGCCGGTCATATCTCCTATCTTAATGCGGTCTCCCACTTCGTATGGTTTTCGCAAAAGAATATAAACCCAACCAAAAAAGCTGGTGATCGGGTTCTGCAGTGCCAGTCCCAAAATAAGTGATGCTACGCCCAGCGACACTACCGCTGCATACCAGTTCACAAATAAGGTAGAGATGAGAATAAAAACAACAAGCAGTGCAGCCCCAAGGTTAATAATTCGCTGTACGTTATAACTTGTGACGGGACTTCTTATGCGAGTTTTAAGAAGAGAGGTGAGCAACCTTGTAAAGAATAATACAACTGTGATGAACATGACGCCTGCCAGCAGGCTTTGCAACAGTGGAAGGTATTTGCTCCGGATGTGAAAAGATTCTAATCTCAGGAGGTAATACAAAACGACGGTGACCAGAAACACTGTCCCATACACCAACAGGGACGTGCGCTCCTTTTTAGGCTTTACAAACTCCTGCTGCGGCCCCGGCCCTTTGGCTTGGAATTTCTCAAGCTCCTTGCGGATCCTGTGGCTATCTCGTAAGTGATTAGATTCTGTGTTGTATTCTTCTTCCAAGCGCTATAATCTAATAAGCTGAAAACCAAAGATTTTTTGGATTTACTATAAAAGATGTTCTTTAAAGATACTCTATAGCTGTTAAAAGGTTAAGAACTATGGCTTGTGTCATTCCAGTTTCTAATTCTAAGCTTACCGAACTTAAGCTTCCAACTGAAGAGCTACATTAGAATATGGGCGTGCAGCGTAATAGATTTTAAAAATAACCCCTACTATATCAGTAGGGGTTATTAAAACGGTCAGGTACTCTAGTAATGGTGCCTGACTTTGCTTTGATGCAGGCCTCTTGCATGTTGTAACAAACGTGTTCTATAACGAACAGAATAAGTAAAAAATTAATGATAACCTAAAAACAGGATATTGCTTGCTTGATGTTAACTCCCTTTGCGAAATACGTCGCCTATACAACACTTAACCTAACCCAGGTGCTTTTAAATAACAAGTTGGTACAGCTCATTCACCTGGGAACAGTACTTAAACCGTTTCGCTATCGGTTAACAGCCATTTCAGGACCTCTTTTTTATTTATAAAGTATTGCAGTTGATATAAAGTACTGCAGTTGAAAAGGGGCTGCAGTTCAGGCTTTATGGTGCCTCCAATTTAACCGTCACACTACTGAGCATACCAACACAGCTCATTCAAGCAACGTAAGCCTCGGGCAAAGGCTTGAGTAAAGGAATTATTGTAAAAGCCTTTCTAGGAATTTAAAGTGAATTAAAACTCATTTATTACGATTACTTCTTCAAATGCTCCTGCAATATAACAGGAGTTATGTAAACAGGTAAGCATTTTAGGGTCACTAAACATTCTTAGTCTAACTTGAGAATATACTCTCTGTATCCAAATCCTTGTGGGGATGGGTCGATAATTCTATCCTTTGGTGTACTACTATAAAAAAGCCTATTCACGTCGAATGGAGAGGCTTTTTTAGTTCCATAAATTTCCCCTTTGGTTAGACTTATCGAACTTTAAAAAAAGAGACTTTTACTTTCTACAGCATCTCTAATTTATAACCTTATCTTTTCCTGAAAGGAAAACCCATCGGTATCTTTACTGCTGTTGATCTCTAGCTTGTTGGAGTTAGAATATTTTAACCTGTCAAGTCTCACCTGTCTTGAAATCTTTCCTAAACTAACGGAATAATTGGATAAAGATACAGTGAGTGAAAGTTTCAGGTATAACTCTTCCGGTAACTTGCTTTTAGAGCCAGTCATAACCAATGACACTTGCGGCATTTAGAGTTTCCTCCAGGTCACCTGGTACCATATAGCCTGTTGCTTTGTGAAAATGATAAGTTTACACTTTCACACTCAAAAGGGTTCCGATAAAGAACTAATTCTGATCTCAAGTTAAAGCTCGTCTGTAAAAGTCTTTAATTGCTGTGCATCCTGCAGGTGGTCTCGCAGCCTGAGCAGAATCTGGTCAGCAAGTGTTTTCAGGTCCTGATCCCGAAGCTGGTCTCTTGCCTGCTCATAAAACAGGATAGCATCTTCGTGTGCCTGCACCTGCACATTTGCAAAATCTTTATCAAACGGAGTGCCTGTCTGGTTTTGAAGCCTGGCTCTTATCGTTTCGCGCTCCTGAGACATGTTCATTTGTAAAGAAATGCCTCTTTCACGCGCCTCAGTTCGTAGCTGTGCCCGCGTCATGGTGTGTTCCTGCAGCATCAGCTGGGCAAACTCCCGCACTTCCTGCTGGGTAGAGTTCTCCAAAGCCAGATTAGCCGTAACGATCTCAAAAGTATCTATAGCGGCTGCCTCCTGTAAAAACTCTGTAGGCGTCATCACATCTACCACAACGTCATTGTCGTCATCGTCATCGCAGGCTGTAAATAAGAAGGCAGGTATCAGAAGTAGAAGTAGCCCCCAACGGTTGTATTTAGTTCGTTTCATAATGCTTTTAATAATTTAAACTTGTTGATGGAATATAAGCCCTGTGCTAAAAGCAACGTGAATGAAGTAAAGGGTAGCTTAATGACCGCCTACCGGTTTTTCCTTCCACCTGACTTTTGGCGCTGCTGAGGCTGCCTGGTCTGCTTTTGATTTACCTGGTTTTGCCTCACGTTTTTTTTCTGTGTCTGTTGCACGCGCTGGTGCTCCTCAAAGCGGCTCCGCTGCTGCTCGGTTAGCAGTGCTTTTATCTCGGCTCTGCGCCTTTCCTGTATTCGCTCGGTTTCCGCATGCCGCTCCTGCCTGCTAAGGCTACGGTTTTCCCGAACCTGCTGCATTTCCTGTACTGTACGGCGGTTTATAACGGCCACCTGGTTCTGCTGCTGTTCGTTCAGGTTTAATTGCTTTGTCAGGTCCTGCGTCATGCGCTCTGCCTGGCGGTTGTTCTTGCTTTGCTGGGATGTTTGTTGTGCCATAGCCATGTTGCCGAGTAACAGGCCCAAAGTACATAACCCAAGCAGTTTTGTTTTTAAGCTTCTCATTCTTCTCAGATATAGTTAAATTAACTCCTTTTCGTGATTAGTTTAAATTTATAGTCAATCGCTATACTCCGAGTGACAAAAGCCACAATACAAATATGGTAGAAATAGCTTTTGTCACTCAAAGCAAGTCAGTGCTTAGCGTGTTGGTTTACCACCATTGCCGCCGCCGCCTTTACCGCCGCCGCCGCCAGTTTCACGAGGAAGTATTCTAACGTCAATATATGTCAGATACTCGTTACTGCTTTCATCCAGATATAACACGGCTTCTCCACCACCTACTGGCTCTGCCGCAATTACGACCTCTTCTTCGGACGCAGCAATGGTTGTGTTTGCATTGAAGAATGTGTTCAGAGTTGAGCCAGTCACTGATGGGTCAAAACTGAAAGTAAGGCGATAATCACCAGGTTGCTTTATACCATCCCAGTTGTAGCCGTAAATGACTTTCCCCTTAATATTCACTTCTGCATTAAAGTTACCGGCACCGTCTGAAGCTTGATAAACCGCTTGGTTAAAAATAGGATCATTTACCAGATCTACAGTTGTCGCCGCATCCTCTACCCATTTGCGGTTCAACTCATCCCATATTATATGCATCAGAGTAGCATCATCTCTTTGAACATTAAGTTTTTGAATGGTGAGCCTTGCATGCTTGGAGTAAACAGTTGCTGATACAGCTCCCTCAACTGTTTGTGGAACTGGCGTCGTAGCATCTGTAGCCTTTAACCCCCACATTTCATCCGGGCCAAGACCGGAAATATATAACATGGCGTATTCTGTAAAGGGAGTTGGTGCACTTGTGTAAATTGACGCATCCTCTGTTAAAACTATCTCTGTTCGGACTTTAGATGTGGTATACCAGTCCACTGACTCCAGATTGTCGCCCCAGTCAATTGTGTCAACATAAACTTCTTGTTCCGGGGTAAAGTTACTGGCTTGCCATTCATTACCTGCATCTCTCTGGTGATAAGCCCTATAACCATCAATTATGGTGTAGACACCATTAAGCAGCACTGTTCCCATGGTACCTCTTAGGGCCAATGTGGCACCTTCAGACCATATTACAGGGAAGGATAAGTTACTTCCCGAAGTCTCGGTGTGACCGCCGCCGCCTCCGCCGGGACCTTTACCTCCACCTTTGGCATTCTGGCTGTTGGATGCACTTAGTGGGTCCGGGGAAACATACTCTTTCTCACATGATGTGAAGAAGTTCATGCCAGCTAATAGAGCGCCGGCAATAAAAATTGACTTTGTTTTCATAACTTGGAATGGTTAAAAATAAATTTTAGAGTAACTATCAAAAGAATGAGTTCTAAGGTAGAACCAACGGCTGCATCAGAATTTTATAGTTATTTAGTTATATCCATTAAAGAAATATAGAGACACCAATCAACAAGAAGAGAGCTGTAAGGTCAGGGCGTTGCCTTAAAGATTTAAAGACTGCTTATGATTAAGCTAACTGCACATTTTGAGAGGGAAACAAGCAATGTGCGTGATCAGAATTTACTAGTTAATAGTGCACAATCTTAAACATAAAGCATGTGTTATATTGCTATACTTATCTTACTTATAGTTGGCAATTAAACTGGTCTATTTTATAGTTTCACCAGATTAAACAACTTTACAAAAAGGGTGAGTTTTATTTATTGCCAGCGGCAACTTAAGGTATTGGATGCACCAGGCGTTATGTTTTACATATAGCGGACAGAGGCCACGATAGTCTTAAGGATGTGTTTCTAATCCGTTTCTTCGTGGTGGCACTCACAGTCCTCGTGGTGGCAACTCATCAAAGCCAGAAAATCAGTATCCGGGTCCGGTGAGTCATTTACAGAATTCATACATTGGATCATGCTCATAATGTGTTGCCTCATCATGGCCAGATGTTCTTTACATTCCTGAGGTGAAAGTGGAACCGGAACTGGCTCTGTATCAAGAAAAGCTTCCAGGTGCGCTATTCTGGCTTCATTTTCAGTCTTTATCTGGTTTGCCAGAAATAGTGTGGCAGGGTCATTTCCATATTCCAGCTCAAGTTCAGCAATCTCTAAAATCAGTTCATGGTGTATGAGCATCATGGTAGCATGGTCAATATTTTTATCGCACGTAAAATTAATATCGTTAACAGCCTTTAGCGCTTTTGGAATAGCTTGATATGTTCCTTTATCAAATAATTGATCCCTCAACTTGTCAGCATCCATAGAAGCTTCAGTTGCAGAAACATAGGCAACAGGCGCTACGGCTTCTTTGTCGCTGTCACAGCTTGAGAGAGCAAGTGAAGCCGCCAGCAAAAAGTCAAAGCTCCTTTTTCTTACTAAGTTTATTCTCATTGATTTATTTTTTTTAAAATTATTTCCGCAGGGCACTGCAAATAGGGAGAGAATGCCAAAAAGTTTAGAGCAGCAATTGTTAGGTTTATTTGTAGCTGGATTTAGATGATTATTTTTAATAGTTATACAATTATTTATAAAGTTCTCACTACCAAAATTCTTAACATCGACGGTGATAAACAAGTGATGTAGAGCAGTAACATTATAACTAAACGAACATTAATTTAAACGGTTTAATGATATATGTCATTAAACTATCATTACAATAGCTACAAATGCCTCTTATATAACTCTAGGCTATGGTTTGAAGTAAGTTGTGACTCTAGTTGGCCCATACCAAATTCTTTAAGCCGTTATCTATGAATATAACAGCTACTTAATTATTTGTAAAAACTCTTGCGGGGCCATTAAATCCCTGTGCAAATGGATCGATAATTCCATCCTTTGGTCTACCATAGTAAAAAGCCACTCTACATCAAATGGAGCGGCTTTTTTGGTTCGGTTTTTTAACCGAAGGAGAGACTTATCGAACTTTCTATGAATCAGGAAGCCCTCGCGCAGTGAGAACTATAATTATCACGCCTTATACCCCCCCTACCCCCCTGCTAGAAATTACCCAATCTTTCATTCCGTTGAGCCACAGTGCCTTTGTAACAAGAAGGAGTTTCACCTTCCTCGTTTACTAACAGCACTTGTTGGGTATCTCCTATCCACTACCATACGTCTCATTTCCCTAGCGCACCCTCAGCAAAACATAATCACGGCCTCAGGCAACCTTGTCTAGTAATATAGCATCTGCTCCATGTTATCCTGCTGCTGTAGTCGTTCTATTTAATGCTGGATTACACTCACCCTTATCCTAACTAAAACTATGACGATCAAAAGAATTCTCCTGCTACTCTTTATCTTGGGCAACATAACATTTGTCCAGGCGCAGCAAACACAGCTGGTCAATGTCGGCGATCACTCCCTGGAAATGATACAGGCAGGAGCAGGCGACTTTACCATCATCTTTGAATCTGGCTTTGGCTCAGACTACAAAGTATGGGGCAAAGTGGCTTCCGAAGTGATGGCTACAAATCAAGTTATGCTCTATTCAAGAGCCGGAACAGGCAAGTCTGAGCCAAACCCGAAGCCCCAAACCCTGGAAGCAGCGGTGCAGGATTTAAGCACGCTCATCGAGAAAGCAAACCTGAAGCCGCCCTTTATTTTGGTTGGCCATTCCTACGGGGCCTTTATTATCCGGGCCTATGCAGCGCAGCATCCTGAGCAAGTGAAAGGATTGGTCTTTGTCGATCCAGCCCATGAGAAAATGATGCAGGAACTAAAGAAAGTAGATGCTGTAAAAGCTCAGAAAGATATAGAGCTGCAAAACAGCTTTATGCCCGACAGATTCAAGCAGGAAAACGAGCTAATTAACAAAATCTTTGATAAAGCTGTTTTGCCTGATTTCGGGAAGCTTCCCCAGGTGCCTGTTGTAGTGCTTACATCGGTGCAGAAAAGAGCAAACCCTGAAATGTTTCTTCACCAGCCGGAAGGCGTGGAAGTGTGGCGCAACCTGCACGCCGAGTTCTTCAGCCAGTTTACCAGCGGTGCTCACATCGTCACCGCTGTCAGCGGTCATAACATCCACCGCGAAGAGCCCGAACTAGTAATAACCGCTATCCACCAGGTAGTGCAAGCGGCCAGAAAGGAAAAGAGCCTACAGGAGCACGAAGGTAAAATGGTGGCCTTAGAGACTGCCTTCGGACAAGCAACTGCTTACCTGAAAAAGAAAAAAGAGCCAAAAGCCCAGGCTATTGTATTCGATGCTCTTAAAATATCGGGTTTTGATGAGCGCATCATCAATACCATTGCCTACCAGCAGCTGAGCAACCCGGCTACCATGGCTGTGTCCCTGCTGGTTTTCAAGTATAATACCGTGGCTCACGCTACGTCGGCCAATGCCTTTGATAGTTACGGTGATGCCCTGATGCAGCAGGGAAAACTAAAGCAGGCAGAAGAGCAGTTTACCAAAGCCATTGAACTGGCCACAGCTGCCCATGATGCTTCAACACTTAAAACCAGCAAAAACAATCTGGAAAAACTTAGCCAACTGAAAAAGGCTAGATAAATCGCTTAAGCAATTGAGCAGCAATAGGTATAGTATCAGGAGGTAAGTACGACTTCAGTTGCCATGCGAATCAGTAAGCGCTAATGCATAACTTTCTTGTAGGTTGTACTCTCCTAATGCTGCTAAATCTCCGAGGAAATGGTTTGATAATTCCATCCTTTGGTCTACTACATAATAAAAGCCGCTTCCCATCAAATGGAGCGGCTTTTTTGGTTCGATAAAATTTCCCTTCGGTTAGAGTTATCTAACTTCAAAGAATTAGAAAGTCTCAGCTCTGAGAAAAATTAATATTGTGCTTCCCTACTGCTCTCGAATTTCAGTTCTAAACGGTTCATTAGATATGTCCTTTGGACTACCCAGCAGAGCTTAATTATCTGATTATTATACCAAATAAAAGGCTCCTTACTTCTAGGTAACAGAAGAGCAATAATGAATAAGCTCCATGCTTTAAGCCCCTCTCGTCTAATATCTCATTCTACTGTAAACTTTATATCTATCGTGTTAACATGTGCCTAAGGAGATAGAACTACCAGGTACTGCTCATCTTAAACCAGAACATTTAAAACCTGTGGCCGTCTTTACTATAGGTTGTATTTAAATTTACTGGTACTATTGAAAATACTTCTACTACATGTAACTACATTATTCTTCTTGCTAGTGCTGATTCCATCTGCGTGTAAAGCGCAGTACCCGGAAGACAAGCAGGATGAGAAGCCGGTGCTTAAGTTGGGTGGTGCTTTGCGCTTCAACTATAACCTTTCTACCTGGAAAGAAGATCAACTGGAACGCGGTGGTGATTTTGGCTTTGACATGTTTCGAATCAATGCTGAGGCTGCTTATAAAGGCATCAAACTAAACGCAGAACTCCGGCACTATTCTCAGGGCTTTGGTGGCACAATGTTAAAGCAAGGCTGGTTCCAATACGATTTTTCCGACCAATCACAGATACAGCTAGGTCTGAACCAGGTACCGTTCGGCATACAGCAATACAACTCCAACAACTGGTTCTTTAACATGACCTATTATGTCGGCTTTGAAGATGACCATGACATGGGTATAAAGTATATCCATGACTCCGGCCGCTGGCAATGGCAGGCGGCATATTATAAAAGCGCCGAAGAATTTGTATTTGGGTTGACGGAACCGAGTCCTAACCGCTACTCTTATGATGTGACCGACCGTAACAAAGAAAACAACCAGCTAGATCTAAAAATAGTGCGCAGGCTGGGCGACAGCTTAGGGCACGAACTAGGGCTCTCCTTACAAGGCGGGCTGTTGTATAACATTGACACAGAAGAAAATGGCAACCGCTATGCCGGTGCTATGCATTATGAGTTTAAAGCCGACCATAGCCACTGGAATATCAAACTGCAGGCCATGTTTTACCGCTTTAATCCGGAGTATGCTTTCGGCTCTGATCTGGACTATATTGAGATGGGTGCATACGGGTCAAACTATAATGTAGCTAACAAAGGTGAGATCTATACGGTAGGCCTTGCTTATCATATTCCCCTTGAAACACGTTTTTTACAAGGTATAGATATTTACAACAACTATGGATACTATAACAAGCGCTTAAGTGGGTTTGAAAACGCTCACATGAACGTGTTAGGGGCGCTCTTTACGGCTGGCCCTATGTATGTTTATACAGATGCGGCTTTTGGGTACAACCATCCGTGGCTGGGGCCGGAATGGACAAACGCTTTTACTACAGGAACTGCCGGGGAAACAGATTGGCATATGCGCTTTAACATAAACCTGGGATATTATTTCTAAACAATAAAACAGCATGCATGAGCAAAGTAAGAAGTGATACAAAGAAATCGTTCGGTTTAGAAGTGAACGGACCTGTGTTCTGGTCATCCATCGTCATACTTGTTGTCAGTATTTCACTCGTTCTGATCTTTAGGAAAAGTGCAGAAGTGTTCTTTTCTGACTTACAGGCTTCGGTCACATCCAGTATGGGATGGCTGTTCATTCTGAGTGTGAACATTTTTGTGGCATACTGCCTGTTCCTGGCCTTTGGAAGGTTTGGCAAAATCAGGTTAGGTGGCAAAAATGCCAAGCCGGAGTTCAGCACCGGGTCCTGGTTTGCGATGCTCTTCAGCGCAGGTATGGGCATTGGCTTGCTCTTCTGGAGTGTGGCAGAGCCAATCAACCATTTTCAGACACCGCCGCTTGGAGAGCCTGGCACGCCGGCTGCAGCCCGACAGGCCATGAACTTCACTTTCCTGCACTGGGGTTTTCATGCCTGGGCCATTTACGCCATGGTTGCCTTAGCCCTTGCATTCTTTACCTACAACCGCCAATTACCTTTAACAGTACGCTCTGCCTTTTATCCCTTTCTGGGCGAGCGCATCCATGGCATTATCGGGGACATTATAGATATACTGGCCGTTATTGCCACACTTTTCGGTTTGGCTACGTCGCTTGGTCTGGGGGTAAAACAGGTTGCAGCCGGATTGAATCACGTCTTCCCGGTTATTGTCAACGATGTCACTACCCAAATCATTCTAATAGCCATTATAACAGGCATTGCCACTGTATCGGTGGTAACAGGAGTAGACAAAGGTGTGCGTATACTTAGTGAGTGGAACATCCGGATTGCGCTGGTGGTACTTTTAGCCGTTTTATTCCTGGGGCCCACCGTTTTTATACTTGGTTCCTATGTACAGAATACCGGCTATTACATCGGCAGTTTTATGCAGCTTTCCTTCTGGAACGAGGCCTACAGCAACAATAACTGGCAGGGTACCTGGACAGTATTCTATTGGGCCTGGTGGATCTCCTGGGCACCGTTTGTAGGCATCTTCATTGCCCGAGTGTCTAAAGGACGGACTATAAAAGAGTTTGTGCTAGGTGTACTTATTGCCCCTTCCCTGCTGTCATTTTTATGGATGACGGTATTCGGAAGCACAGCGCTGCGAGATGTTCTGGTTGGGAATACGGCGGTGGCAGAAGCCGTTGCCGCAGATATATCCACTGCATTATTTGTCTTTTTCGAGCAGCTTCCTTTTTCAACTGTACTGTCTGTAATTGGTATCATTCTCATTGCAGGTTTCTTCGTCACATCTTCAGATTCAGGCTCGTTGGTAGTAGTTAGTCTCACCTCCGGCGGCAGGCCTAATCCATCGGTCGGCACCCGTGTATTCTGGGCTCTGTCAGGCGGAGCCATCGCAGCGGTATTACTAGTGGGCGGTGGTTTACAGGCATTGCAGACTGCTGTAATCATCACGGGGCTTCCTTTTGTTTTAATATTACTTATGATGTGCTATAGTTTGTACAAGGGACTAAGCGAAGAACTGGAAGAAGAAAATAAGTTAGGTAGTGCTCAGCAACGAAAAGAATACCAGCAGCTAATGGCAGAAATGCTGGCCAAGCGGGCTCAGAAGCAAGAAGCAAAAGCGCAACAAGTAAAACCGGATACTTCCTTACCACCAAATACTGAGAAACTATGATTGCAATAGACTCCATGATGGTCTGCCTGGACCTGAGCGATATTGATGAAAAACTGGTAGCTTTTACCCGCACCATCTGCGAGCGCATGCAGGTGGGTAAAGTATACTTTGTACATAACATAAAAGTGTCTGAACTAAGCGAGGACTTCAGGGAATGGTTCGGAGACGTGGACCTGGCCGGCGAAGTGGAAGGCAACGTAAACGACATCGTAACAGAGCAATTTGGAAACGCGGCAGCGTATGAAGTATTGGTAAGCGAAGAGCCGAATACCGAGGTTATACTTGCTGATCTGGTAAAGCGCTACAAGATAAAACTGACGCTGCTGGGTAAGAAAATGAGTGACAAAAGCACCGGGGCACTTGGCACCAAACTGCTCCAGATTCTGCCGTGCAGCGTCCTTGTATTCCCTGAAACAGCCACTTCCAACATAGAAAAGGTACTTGTTCCTATAGACTTTTCTGACACTTCGGTACACGCTCTGAGGCTAAGCAAAAACCTATCTGACCAGTTGGGTCTTCAGCTGGAGATACTGCACGTTTACCGACTGCCAGCACAATACTTTCCGCTGATCTCAGAAGAAAAAGCAGAAAGAAAGGCAGAAGAAATTGTAAAGGAGCGGTTTGCTGCGCTTCAGAAAAAGCACCGTGAAACAGCCGGAGTGCCTTATACCTTGGTGCGTGCCGCCAATAAAAGTATTGCAGAACGCATTCGCCTGCACCTGGAAAAGGGAAAGCATGACTTGCTGGTGCTCGGACTGAAAGGGAATAATCCGTTGCCTTCTCTAAGCTTTGGCGGCGTTCCAAAAGAGATTTACAACATGGACATGCACATTCCGCTATGGCTGGTTTACTCTGAAGAAGTAATAAAAAAGTAGCTTATTGTGCAGCCAGCATAACGTTACTGACGCCTGTGACCACCATGTCAACACCAATAGCGCCTAAGAAGAAGCCGTTGATGCGCAGGAGAAGTTCCATGATCTTGTCGAAAGCCATTTTGAATTTCTGTGAGCGCATCCCTCGGCGAACCAACTTAAGCCCCATGATGATCAGGTAATTGATAATCATAATCAGCCCAAGCGCTACAAATCCCTGCCATAGTTGCAACTGCTCCGACATCAGAACGGTGAGTGAGATGGTACCGGCGCCTACCATAAAAGGCAAGGCAATTTCTGAAGCAAGGTCGTGGAGATCTCCTTTTATCTGGATGAACGCCTTCTTGCCCTGCACTATAAACATATAGGAAAAAGAGAAGAGCACAATGCCTCCGAAAATACGGAAGGATTCGAAATTAATCCGGAACACTTTCTGAAAAACGAGATCGCCGAAAAGTAGAAAAACCAGGTAAATGCAGAAAGAGATTATACTTGCCTTTATGAACACTGACCGGAAATCCGCATCTGAAAGATCCTTCATTACAGGCTTCAGGTACAGGAAAAGTGCGAAAGGGTTCAGCATTACCAGGAAACTAACTATAGCTGCTATCATAGGTTCGGGTACGAATTATGAACTATAAAGGTATTGTTGGATAGTGGTAAACTTCTGATTCTTTTCCGCTCACGGAGTTTAGCAGCCGGCTGGGGCGATTAGCTGCTGCTACTTCATGCGCTTTCTCCAGTGCTTTTTTCTCGTCATCAAAAGCTTCTATCAATTTCCTGTTGTGGTCCAGCACGCACCATTGTTTCTTTTCTTCGTCCCAGTGTATCCGGTACGTTTTCTCTTGCAAACTTGCTTTCCTCCTTATCAGGTCAAGTATGACTTTGCCATCACTGTAGTGGCCGTCGGGGTATGGCATAGGAAGCAGTGCAAAGAAAATATAATACAGCGAAAAGTATGTAAACTGATAGGTGAGAATACCCGGCTCCAGCACTTCGTTTTCAATCATACTGATGACCACCACTGCTGCTATGGCATTGAAAAGTGCCCCTCCAGAAAATATCAGGATGTTGGCAAACTTCTCCCTTCGTCTAAGATTATCGAAGGTGCAGAGCCCATACCAGAAATAGTATTTCCGTACTTCCAGCATACCCACTCTGAACAGTACCTTCCCTGAGCCAATGGTTACCTTGATGTTCTTACCCCCCATCAGCCAGGCAAAGAATACATGCCCTGCCTCGTGCACTAACGAGATAATAGGTAGCACAAGGAAAAAGGCCAGGAAAAACTTAGGAATATCTTGAATACCAACCATATGTTCCTGTTACGCGAATCAGGCGACGAGTTATACTTAAACAGCAGTTTAGTAATCCGGTAATTCATTAGTTGGTTATAAGGGTTTAAAATAACCGTTTTAGCACATCTAATGAATTATTAGTTTGATCACTATGTATCGCTGATAAAATCGGCAAATGCCGACAAATCGCTATGAAAATGGTTCGATAATTCCATCCTTTGGTCTACCAAAAAGCCTATTAGAGCAATCTAATAGGCTTTTTTATTTGGGTACGGATACTATTCGGACACCCATTGATAATAAATACTGCTAACGTTTGTGTTTCTGCAGTGGTACGCTTCCGGAGCCGCATCCTGTCCCACGAAACCAAACTTAGAATGAAGATAAAAAACTTATAGCATACACCTAACCGCACAATTGCAGAAACATTTTGTTAGTAACATGGGCCTAGGCCGTTATTCTCGCAACTTGTAGTCGGTCGTTACATTGTTGTCATGGTGTCGCGGAATAGAATTAATTGTCTCGCCATCGTCATAACCTGCCAATGCATGTTTTACCTTTTTTACTCTACTTTTAAAACTGTTACAGGTTCAATATGCGCCGCTCGAATGGTTTGGGATAGTACAGTCAGTAGCCCGACTATGGCAACCAAACCAAAGCCTATGCTTGCATTTTTAAAACTTAACTCAACAAGACTGCTGCCTAAATCTTGTCTAATTAAATCACCGCCAAACAAGCCAGCTGGAACACCAATAAGTCCGGCAATTAGGATAAGAATGCCAAAATTTCTGGTAACTGCCCATACCAATTCTATGTTGCTTGCTCCCATTACTTTTCTTATACCCAGTTCTTTAACGCGTGTTTCTACGGAGTAACTTGCTATGCCTAAAATACCCAAACCAGCGATTATCATGACGATAAGGGCTAAGCCTCCAAAAGAACTTAATCTATCTCCAATTCTTAGATAACCATCTTTTAAATTCTGAAGATTTGCTGTTTTTTCAGGAAAATGGTTTTCCCATATGGATTGAATAGCTTTGGTTGCTTCCAATTCTGTATTTGGATTTATTTTTATGGTCAAGGTGGATATTTCATTTGGCAAATACCTATATAGTAAAGGAGCTGTTTCGCCAATAATTTCATTGGGCATGATGCCAATGACTTGTACATAGGCAGAGTCCAGTAATAGCGTTTGTCCCACTAAAGTCTCCGAATCAGATTCCAATAATTTTGCGGCAGCTTCATTCACCAACACATATTGCTCAGCACTTTGGGGCATATTTTTAGGAAAATTCTGTCCAGATTTTAAGCTTATACCTTCTGTTTCAATTGTTTTTGGATCAATACTTACGTAATACATTTCCAAAATTTTATCATTTAATGTTACAGAAGATTTGCCCTTTTTCATCGGTTTATAGTACCAGTTAGTCGCCAAAGTCGTTTCAACCTGGCTTAACTGGTTTATTTCATTTTGCAGGTTTTCATATTTTTCACCCTTCAAATCAAGTGTCAGGACATTGGGTGACACGGTTGAGTTAATGATTGCATGATTTTTTATTTCATAATCGGCTACTATGACAACCACTATCATCAGCATGATGGTCACCGAAAACTGTACGACAATCAAAGCTTTGTAAATAGCAATACTCCGGAACAGCTTAATATTCTTCATTTTACGCAAAACCTGTATGGGCTGAAACGCTGACAATAGCCATGACGGAAATGCCCCAGCGACTAAGCCTGTGATAACGGCGTAGGTTAACAAGCCTAAGATTAAGGCTGGATCATAAGAAAACGCCACATCCATATCGGGTATATAATATGTTAAAATCTCAACACATGGCATTGTAAACAACAAAGCAAACAGGGAAACAAGGGTCGACTCCATTAAAAACTGACCAATAATTTGTCTTCTTGTTGCGCCTAACGTTTTGCGAATACCTACTTCTCGCGCTCGAGTGAGGGCACGCGCCAATGTCAAACTGATATAGTTGAAGGCAGATAAAAGGGTTAAGGCTAGAATCAAAAATAGCTGTGTTTTTATGCCCATCCAATCGGTGCCCGCATCGTGGTCATTTTTAATGTCTTTGTTTCGAGGGGTGATATCTTCTATGGGTTGTGCCAAAAATTGAAGATTGCTCTTATCCAGTTTGCGATTATAGTTTTGGAGTGTGGTATTGAGCTGCTTTAAATCATCTTCTGATTTTAAACGTGCGTAAATTGCCGCACTATTGAAGTCTCCCCAATTTTGTGAAATATTACTGATTGCTCCTTTTTTCTCAAGCATTTCAGCAGCATTAATAGAAAGCATTGCCTCAATGGGTAGATGGGTTTCTAAAGGCGGGTCCTGGATAATTCCCTTAACGGTATAAAAACCTAAGTTTTCAAATTGAACCGTTTGCCCTAAAGCATTGGTGTTGCCAAATATTTTTTGTGCTGTTTTTTCAGTTAAAAAAAGGGTGTTGGGATTATTGGTCAGGCTTTGTGCATTATCTGACAACAATTTGAAGCCAAAAACATCAAAAAAAGAAGGCTCTGAAAATTTTATGTCAATAGGTACATCACCTCCGTCGGTTTGCAGGTTATGTTTTCCTGCCAAACGTACTTTTACTATTTTTTCAACAAAGGAGACGCTATCCATTTGAGTCGCCAACGGCAATGGAGCTGTTGCCCATTTGGTTTGTTCCACCTCATTTGTTTCCTGCGTGAGTATCCGTACTGTTTGATTTAATTTTGGATGAAAATGGTCTGTGTCGTGAGTGGCTTTTATAAATGTAAACAGAATAACACCAACCGCCATACTCAGTGACAAGCTCAGTATATTGACTAATGAAAAAAGTTTGTTTTTCATTAGTATCCGTATAGCGATTTTTAAATTGTCCTGCATCATGACTTAAAGTGGTGATTTTTAATGATTAATAAGCCAAATACTGAGGGGAATCCCTGTCAATTATATTGAGAAATTTGTGCTTAAAATACAATTAATTATCGATATTTTAAACAAATATCTATTAGAATTTGTACGATTTTTCGCACTTGTTGTATCGATATGATACAGCCAAATACAAAATATTTTACAACCAATGAGATTGCGGCACTTGCTTTTATTTCAGTGGGTGTTTGCTGTAGAGAAACTTACTGGTAGGATTGTTAAACGTTTCTTTGTTGTCTGGGAAAATTTGTCGGGTTACACGGAAGGGCATTGTTACTAAGTAGCGGATATGCGTAAACATACGATCATTGCCACTATGTGCGAAAGTGGTTGAGCCTGTTTTATAGCAGCTGTTTTTCTCTGTTCGCTTCTTTTCCACGGGCTTCCTATCCATAGTATATTCTTTAGCTATATTTAGGAATTAATCACAGGTTACCAACTCCAATAGGAAAAAATAAACTATCCATTCTTTCCATTAGATGATCTTCCAAAGCTGCCAAATCCTTGTGTAAAAAGTTCGATAATTCCATCCTTTGGTTTACCATAGGAAAAAAGCCGCTCTACATCAAAATGGAGCGGTTTTTTTTCGAAATACTTCCTCCTATGATTGAAATATCTTCTATTATTAAACATTAAACAAGGGACCTTTTCGAGTTTATACAGATAAAGAAGCTCTCACGGTTACTATTTAAAGTAGTACAGCTTACGTAATTGATAATGAACTTAAAATAGCTGCGTGTCCCAAAGTGTTGCTTGCTATACAGGAATGCTATCCAATTCATTAATCTCTATTCTGTATATGGGTGGAAGTATAATGTTTTTTAAGATCGATTCTGCGTTTATATTTCTGCTGAATTTGTATAAACAAATCATAGGTCCTAAGAGAGACATTTTCCTAAACCCCAACAACACCCGTAATTTTGAGGCAAGATGAGTGCCTGCGCTTCCAGCATAAGGAGAAAACGGAACATGCCAATGAGATTCCGATATTGACTGAACAAATCCTTTGTATACTTAATGTACATTAAATTCTGTTCCAGGTGCTTGTTACGCATCTGGAGCCATACTTCAAATGTATAGGACAAATCAGCTAAGCCCATGGGGTGCCCTACTCTATAAAACACATGAAAGACTTCTTTCTTTTCAGCGGTGGTCAGTTTTCGTTCCAGAAGCTCATATGCCCTGATGGAGTAGTCGATGAGCATGAAGAGTACGTCGCGGTAAGCCCAGTCTGGTATTTTATACCACGTTTCGCTTCTACACCGGCATGTATCGAAGCCATGGCATCTATAGTTCGCAAAGCATCCTTTTTGGGTGAGAATACAATCCTACACGCATACGAAACCGTTGAGAACAATCTGCCCAAGGGATCGGAAGGAAGATGCCCTGTAAAGAATAGCCAATCAACCGCTTTGTTCAGGGCAAACTCCGCGGCTGCTCCGGCAAGGATTAAAAGTATGGCATCACCCTTTACCCAAATCTGCCGCACCACCGAGTCATTTTCCACGAAATCCTCCATGTTCTGCCAGTTTATATTTTAATCAGAATGCGCAACAGTTCCTTGGCAGTTTTTCATACAATTAGAAAATTATAATCCATCTGCATACTTATTCTAAATAATGCCTTCTTCACCCCCTAACTGCTCAACGTTGTCATCAAGATCCAAATCAATCAGCAGGTGGTTAGGGTCGATGCCAGCGCGGTTAGGCTTAATTGGCACTGTCACCTTTATTGTCTGCTTACCGGATCGGATGCGGTGCTTCTGTAAGTAGAGCGGTTTGTCTGTCACTCCACTTGGGGCAAAAACTCCAATCTCAATCCAATCATTCATCGGTACTTCTGTTTCTACTCCCGCTTTGTCGATTACTACCTTGCGTGCCTTTACCTCAAGCGTTACCTGCCAGGCACCTGCCTTAGTTTGTTCTGTTGCGAATTGCTCTGTTTCCAGTTCCCAATAAGTGTTTTTCTCAAAGAGGTCGTGTAGCATGTAGTGGAGCGAGTCAGGAGTAACCACTTTCAGTTCCCGGTAAAGGTCAAGCGTAGTAGGCAAAGGAGGCTCATGCGAACGGTGCTTTTCGAGCAGGTGCCGCAACGCTTGGTTTACCTGATCCTTTCCTATGTATTGGCTCAGCGCATACATCGCCAGACCACCTTTGCGGTAGTACAGGAAGGCATCGTCGGCACGAAGCAAGGAAGCGGTAGCACGTGAGCGGGGAACTTCATAAGATTCTCTTAGAAACTTCAGGTATTGGCGCAGATGGCCTTCTCCGTAGTTTTCTTCTAAAACCTGCATTCCAGAGTACACTGCCAGGCCCTCTACCAGCAAGCCGCCACCTTCAACGCTCGCAGGTACCAGCCCCGCGCCACCCCACCACTGGTGCGCCACTTCATGTGCAATTACATAAAATGGCAAATTAAAGCCCTGCGGACCATCATTTGGGTTTAAAAGGGCAAATTGTTCTCCGTAATCAACCATACTTGCTTCGGCATTCAGTTCACCACCTGCATCTGCTCGCTCTACAATTGTAATGTGACCATAAGGGTAAGGTCCGAACTGATCTGTGTAGTAAACCAAAGATGCTTTTATACTTTTCAGCATTCGGCTCACATTAGCAGCATGCTTTGGGTGATAGTATAGCTTAATAGCAACATTCTTCCATTGTGCCTCCTGCATGGCGTAGTTGGCGGAGAAAAAGGCGTACTGGTTTTGAATCGGATAGTCTGTAGCGTAGTGAAAATAGCGACGGTTGCCTTTCTGCCATGTTTTATGAAGCTTTCCTGGCGCGACGGCAATCTGATCTTCAGCAGTTCCTACTGTTGCTTCGAAAGCCATAAAATTTCCTCGATGCGACCTTTGGCGTGCCTCAGCATCGTAAAGAGACGGGATCATAGGTCGCGGGGGCATCCCATACTTTTTTCGGGAAGCAGCATCTCTGAGCCCTCTGTACCATTGATAACCAATGGCGGGAAGCAAATCATGATTCAGGAAATAAGTGCCGTTCGCCAGCACAAGAGACTTAGCTCCGTTATTACTGAAGCCATTTTGCTTCACGTATACTTCAAAGCTGAGTTTAAGTGAGTCGCCAGGTTGTAGAGGATTCTGTAAAGTATAGATACGGTGGCCGTGTTCTTCGTCTGTAAGTATGCTGGTGGTTTTACGATCAAGGGTAACTGCTTTCGATTCAACACCCGGAACAGTAGCCAAATAGATAGAGTTAATTGCAGCTTTACTCTTGTTTACAAGCTGGTAAGTACCACGTATTGCTGCTTCCTGTCGTTTAGGGTAAAGCTCTACGTGTAGTTTAGTACTCGTGATACTAGGCTGCGGAACATGCTCGTACCTGCCGTAGCGTTTTTCATAATCTGCGCGCGTATCTTTTAGTTCGGAGGCCGTAGAGTAATCATTCAGCACATTGGTATTGTAGAAAATGAAACCGCCTAGTATAAAGACAAGTCCAACTGCTACTGCTGTAAATAGTGCTGTTGACCGTGTAAAACGGCGCTGCGCGAGTTGTAACCGAGACTTTATACTTTCTTCCCTGCTTCGCACCCAAAGCAGCCGCGCCACCACCGCCAGCAGTAGCGTCCAGGCTATCCAGTAGCCTTTGAACCACAGCCACGGCCCCAAAGAAGGTCCAAAACCGCGCATATCTGTATACAACCAACCCGGATTGGCTCCAAAAACAAGCAGGTTGTGTTCAACACCAAACTTAGATGGAAACACGATGAACACATAGGTAAAGAGTACGACAAGATGGGCCATGTATTTCTGATTCACTACTACATGCACCACCAGTACCAAAAGAGCGAAGAGCAGGTATTCGATGAGCTGAAGTCCTAAAATTGTCTGTAAGTATAGCCCGATTTCGAAATCCTGGTAGTCTAAGACCACCTTCATCAGTATTCCACCCAACATCAAAATGAGCAACCAAACTATGATGGCCAAGCCCAGGCCCAAGTACTTGCCCATGAAGAATACCCATTCCGTCACCGGCGCCACATTGGAGATCTCGTTTAAACCCGACTCCCTCTCCCGCCAGACCAGCTCTCCGGCAAAGTATATGATCAGGAGCGGGATAATTATCCAGGGCGTTTTTATACTATCAACAGGACTTGTGAGATAGTCGGCAATCTGCTGTGTTGTGGGGAGTAGCGGAATGCCAGCATGTGTCATAATTTCAACTCCAAAAATAACAGAGATCAACGCCATGGCTGCAACTAATGTAATACCGATACGGCTCTTAATGATCATCCCACACGAAGACCACGCAATAGCAAACGCCTGGCGTGCATGGGTTAAGAAACCAAACATCCGTTGTACCTGTGGAACAGAGACAGGATTGGCTCCAACTAGAAATGCCCTTGCAGATGATTCGGAATTTGCATTAGGCTTTTTCTTTAACCGACTCCACCAGCTGCTCTCTGTAGGGTGGGCAAACCGAAAGCGTAGGTAAATGAACAACAGCATCCCCACTGCCATACCTAGCCAGAGGACGCGATTCCACAGAAACATGCCTTCCAGCAGGATCAGCCGTGTATTTTTTTCGATTGGTGTCCATGTTTCCAGCTCTGTGCTTATGATGCCCAAAATTCCAACCGGGTCCAGTAGTTTTACCAGATCCCAATTGCCTATGAGCTTTGCTAACGAAGTTCCGATAATCTGGGCAAATACGACGAGAAGAACGCTGGCAATGTAACTGGCTATTGCCCGGCGTCTGGATACCGCAAAAGAAAACTGTATAGCTGTAGCGATAAAGGCATTGGGCAAGGCAATAAAAGCATAGGCAGTTAAATAAGCACCTGGCCGGAACGGTCCCATAAGTTCAGGATTGATACCGGGCAAACTAAAAGAAAGCAGCATACCCACCGGTAGAGCAAGAAGTATAAAAGCATTTAAGGCGAAGGCGGCAATAAAGCGCCCTCCCAGGTAGCTGGCTTTGCTTATTGGCAAAGTATAAATTAGTGGGTACATCCGCGTCTGTACGTCTCGTGCCGCTGCATATCCAGCAATGGATGCTGTCATCAAAAGCCATAACATGCAGCCTAAAATGGTGACGAAGACAATCCCAGATGGTGCATTAGCATACACTCCATCAGTAGGTGTGCCCAGTCTTGGCATAAGTGAGGCAAATACAAACAGGATTACAAAGTATAACCAGGCAGATACTGTCCGAAGCTGGTAGGCAAACTCATAGCTTATAATTTTCTGGAGTTTCATGGATTTACTTCCTTATTTTGTCTTTTAGCATTCTGACCAGAAAGCCCTATTGCCCTTCCTGTCGCTTCTATCTTTACTTCCTTCATGTTATTATCCGTATCTGAATCAATGAGCAGGTTGTTTGGATCAATGCCGGCACGTGCGGGTTTGCGAGGCACGGTAACCTTGATTGTTTGTTCGCCTGAGTGGATGCGGTACATTTTCAGGTAGAGCGGTTCATGAATACTTTTGCCTTCCTCAAGCACGCCAACCATTACCCAATCCTTTACAGGTACCTCCGTCTCAACGCCTGCGCTGTCAGACACTTCTTTTCGTGCTTTTACTTCAAGCGTTACCTGCCATTGGCCTGTTTTGGTTTGCTCTGCTGTGGCTTGTTTTGTTTCCAGATCCCAATAGGTGTTTACCTCGAATAGGTCGTACAGCAGGTATTGTAGCGAGTCTGGCGTAACTGCCTGCAGTTCCCGGTAAAGATCAAGTGTTGTCGCCGGGGCAGCTTCTGTTATGCGGTGCTTCTCGAGCAGTTGGCGTAGTGCATGGTTTACCTTTTCTGTTCCTACATACTCACTCATCGTATACAGTGCAAATGGTCCCTTACGGTACGACATGTATGGGTCCAGGCCCCGGAGCAATGGCTCACCACGACGGATTTCCGCTCGCACATTTGACTCCCGCATGAAATTTATTAGTTGTCGAAGCTGCCCTGGGCCGAGAGCGTTCTCAACGGCTTTCATAGCGTAGTACCAGGCTATACTTTCAGACATTACCGGCGCTCCCTCCACGTTGGCATAAGGAACAGTCCACTGGTGGGCCATCTCGTGTGCTACTACAGCAAAAGGAAAATCAAAACTTTTCGGTTCTTCAGGTTTCAGGAAAGTGAATCCTTCTTCGTAAAAGAGCAGGCCTGGTTCAGCATGTATGCCCGCACCGTCTCCATCGCCGGGGTATTCTACAAAACTGACGTGCTTGTGCCGGTAAGGACCGAACTCATTAGTGTAATAGTCCAGGGAGGCTTTAATGCTCCGCACTATGCCCTCCAGGTGCGTTGTGTGCTCCGGGTGATGGTATACACGAATTGCTACAGGATGGCCCGAGTTATCAGTATTTTTCCACTGCGCTTCATGCACTTTATACCTGGCGGAGAAGAAATAAAGTTCATTTCCAATGGCTGCATCGGTGGCGTAATGGAAGTAGCGGCGGTTACCTTCCTGCCATGTCCGGTGCAGCGCACCTGGCGCAACAGGAACTTGGTCTTCCGCAGTACCTACCACTGCTTCAAAAGCGAGTCCACCGCTGCCACCCTTTCTGGCTTTTTCGTCATAAAGCGAGGCGATCATTGGGCGCGAAGAAAGCCCCTGATCTCGTCTGTCGCTGGAGCTCATAAGCTCACGGCTCTCCTGGTATCCGATGGCAGGCAACCATTCGTTTGAAAAGTAGGTGCCATTTGCCACCACAGGTGCGTCAGCTCCGCTTTCACGGTAGCCCCGTTGCACCACCTGCACCTGGAACTTTAGCTGTAGCATGTCGTCGGGTTGGAGCGGCTTCTCCAGCTTGTAAATCTGGTACCCAAGCTCTTCGTCAGTTAGTACTTTAGCAGATGAACGATCAAAGGCTATTGTTTTGGTTTTAACTCTGGGCACAGTAGCTACATGTATCGAGTCGATTGCCACGGTGCTGCGGTTTACGAGGCGGTAGGTACCAGTAATGTCTGCGGCTCGCTGATCCGGATAGATTTCCACGTGTAAGGTCGTAGCTGCCAGTTGGGGTTGTGCTATACTTTTATACTTGCCATAGCGACGCTCATACTCAGCACGCTGCTGATTAATTTCAGAGGCAGTTTGGTAGTTATTAAGCACGTTTGTATTGTAGAAGATGAAGCCACCCAGTATGAAGAGAAGCATTGCCGCCACAGCCGCTATCCAGGCTGTGGAAGGCGTGAAGCGCTGTTTAGCCAACTGTAGGCGAACCTTTATGTTGCTTTCCTTGCCTCGGACCCAAATCAGCCTTGCCACCACCGCCAGCAGCAGTGCCCATGCTGCCCAGTAAGCCTTAAACCAGAGCCACGGCTCTATGGATGAGCCAAAGCCACCCATGTCGGTGTAAGACCAGGCCGGACCAGCGCCGTAGACAAGCAGGTTGTGCTCAATCCTAAACATAGAGGAAATTGCAATGAACACGTAGACGATGATCGCTACCAGGTAACCAACATACTTCTGATTCACTAGAACGTGCACTACCAGGGCTAGCAACGCGAAGAGTAGGTATTCCGGAAGCTGAAGCCCGAAGAGTGTTTTTACATATAGCCCGATCTCAAAATTCTGATAACCCATCAGGAGTTGGGCCAGTATTCCGGCTCCCATTTGGAGTGCGGTGAACACAACCAGCACGAGGCTTAGTCCCAGGAATTTACCCAGGAGTGGGGGCCATTCTGAACCAGGCGTTGTGTCTGTGATTTCGCCCAGTCTTGCTTCCCGCTCCCGCCAAACCAGTTCGCCAGCGAAAAAAATGAGTAGTAACGGAATGATTACCCAGCGGCTCAGTTCAGCAGAAAGTGGAGCAGTTAAGACACTGATGACACGAGCAGTTACAGGAACCAGTGGCATGCCGCCGGATACCATTTGATCTGCCACTATCAGAACCGTCATGAGCGGAATAGCTACCAACATGGCGAGACCAGCCCAGCTTGTTTCAATTGTTCGGAACGAGTCCCAGGCAAAGGCAAGTGTTTTGCGCACATGCATGGTAAGTCCGAAGGTGCGTGCTACCTGTGATACGGTAACAGGCTTACTATCTATAACACCCAAATTGGTTGGTAGTTGAGGATGTGCCTTCTGGCGTCGCAAGATGCGGTTCCACCAACTGCGCTCTATGCGGTGGGCAAAGTGAAAACCAAAGTAGGTAATACTAAGTGCCACAAGCGCTACACTAAGCCACAGCAGACGGTTCGTAAGTATATTACCTTCTAACCCGATCAGGCGTGTACTCTGCTCCGCTGTTGTCCATAAATGCGCCAGGTCCTCTACTATAAAACGTATACCGATCGGATCTAATAGGATGCCCAAACTGCGCTTCCAGAGCAGGGCACCGGCCACGAAGAAGCCCAGGAAGACTAGGAGAAAGCTGCCGAGGTAACTGGCCATAGCCTTGCCGCTGCGCACAGCCAGCGAGAACTGAATGGCAGTAGCGATGATGGCATTTGGTAACGCAATATAAGCGTATGCGGTAAAATAAGCAGCCGGACGAAAAGGACCTAGTATCCCGGGGTCTACGCCTGGTGCATAATAGCCCAGCAATATTCCTGCCTGCACGGCAAGTATGATTAAGCCATTAAGCACAAGGGCAGCACAGAACCGGCCTCCCAGGTACTCCAATTTACTGATGGGAGCGGTGTAGGTTAAGGGATGCATCCGTGTCTGCACGTCACGGGCGGCAGCTTCGCCGGCTACTACAGCAGACATTCCTAGCCATATCAGGCAGCCCATCACCGTAGCGCCTGCTATAAAAAATGGTGTGTTTACAAAAGAATCCGAGTAGAGTGCGTCAGCAATAAAGTTTACCCTTACAAACAGAAATCCAAACCCAACCAGCGCAATGAAGATCAGCCAGGTCCAGAAACGCTGTAGTTGGTAGGAGAACTCATAATTGAAGATGCCCCAGAACCTCATAAGGCAACTTCCGGTTTGAAGTATCCAACAAGGCCAGCCATAGTGGTAAAGTATACGTCTTCCAGGTCAGGGGCCACGGGGTCAAAACCATTGCCGGGATCTTCTTCGCTGTAAATATGCACGACGGTACGGCCGCTTAGTAGCTTGGTAGAGATAATGTTGTACTCATATTCTACCAGGGATAACATGTTCTTATCCACAATTTTACGCCAGATGCGCCCCTGTAGCCCCTCCACAGCTTTTATCGGCTCTGCTTCCAGCAGTATCTCTCCACGGTTAATGATGGCCATGCGCGTACATAGCTCACTTACATCTTCCACAATATGCGTGGAAAGTAAAACTACGCTGTTCTCACCCAACTCACTTAACAGGTTAAGAAAACGCACACGCTCAGCAGGGTCCAGGCCGGCCGTAGGCTCATCCACAATCATCAGTTTTGGGTTACCCAACAATGCCACTGCCACGCCAAAGCGCTGCTTCATGCCACCCGAAAAGCCCCCAAGCTTTTGTTTGCGCACGTCCCACAGGTTTACCTGCCGCAGCAGCGCTTCTACTACCTCTTTGCGTGCCCGACGCTCGGTTATACCTTTCAGGATGGCAAAGTAATCGAGCAGGTCCTCGGCCTTTGCCTTCGGGTAGACACCGAACTCTTGTGGCAGGTAGCCCAGCGTTTCGCGCACCTTGTCCTTCTCGTTCAGCACGTCTATCTCGCCTAACTGTACGCTTCCGCTGTCCGGGTCCTGCAGTGTGGCCAGAATGCGCATCAGCGTAGACTTACCCGCTCCGTTAGGACCAAGCAGGCCATACATGCCGTTCGGAATATCAAGCGACACATTTTTTAGTGCCTGTACCCCGTTTGAATAGGTTTTGGAGATGTTGGTGATTTTTAGTGTCATATCTTTTTCTGATTTGAGGAGAATGTTCGGGAAAGTTTAGAAGAACCTGCTGTACCTATGCCCATGTCCTTAGTCCAATGACGCCGTACCATAAAAAGTATAAGGCAACGAGTAAGTGCAGCACAGATAAGAAAATAGCAGGAATATAAACTGCCTTCTTGATGCCTTTACTCCGGTAGCTGACTGCCATGACAACAGCGAAAATTGCAGTAACAAAGAACGCTATAGTTGCCAGCATGACAGAGATGGAAATGAAGCTAGGCTTTGCCAAGTATATTTTTCCTTCCATAGCACCAAAAGCAAGAAACACAGCAGCTATCATGATGCACACGACAGGTAGTAGCGGCCAGATCCGCACCAGAACATTAGCACCACCGGGTATTTTACCTTTCCAATAACGGTAAAGCCAGAAGGGCAGGAACAGAAAAGCCTGAAGTATAAACAGTACCCAAAGTATAAACATGGCAATTCTACCAAATACAATGGTTCCATGAACCGGTGCAAGCGTAACTGTTCCGCTTTCTACCCCGGCCAGTTCCAGAACCTCACCCTCAAGCGGGTCATTAACGACAATGAAATCTGGTCTGTCGGTTTCCAGGTTGTGGTACAAACCCTTGCCAACAGGCACAAACTTTACTATTTGCCCAACATGCGCAGGAAACTGGTTGTAAATGGTGTCTCCCTCTAACCAGATCCTTTCCGGCATCAAGGACGGTAATTTGAAAGGCAGTTGTTTGACAGGATTTACCTGCTCGTAATAACCAGTCACAGGTTTTGTGATTCCTCCGGATTTAGAGATGGCAGAAACTACTGCAACAGGCTTTGGCAGCTGGCTAGTCTGGTATTCCCGGATAAGGGTTCCTATTTTTCGGATGGCCGCTGTATTGTCTGAGTTGGTTTGCACAGAGTAGCCTATACCATACTCCGGCAGGTAAGAGAAATCAGATTTTCCGGCACCTACACTGCCGCCGTGCTTGTAGTAAGTATAGCCATCGTAGTCAGAAGTATAAAGGCCCAGGCCATACCCATACTTTAAGCCAGCCTTAGCGCCTGAAGTAGTTGAAGGGCTTTCCATTCTTTCTAAAGAGCTTTCGGACACCAACTGATTACCGTTAACATTACCGCGATTGATGAAAAGCTGAATCATTTTAGCCATATCCTTTGGAGACGCATTGACAGCTCCCGAAGGACGTGTGATCAGATGCCAGTAATCATTTGGCCTTCCCTCTTTGTATAATGCAGCTCCTTTCTGCTTATATTCATCTGAAAGAAAATAGGTCATTGTCTCTGCACCCATAGGAGCGAAGAAGTTTTTCCGGATGTAGTCTTCATAGGTTTGGCCAGAAACCTTCTCTACAATGTAAGCGGCCACTGCAGGTCCTGAGTTTGCATAGGCCATTCTTGTGCCCGGTACCCACTTAGAAGTCCGGGAATGGGGGTGAAAGTCTAATCCTTCTTTAAGTGTAGTGTTGGGATCATTATGAATAGCCTCTGGCAGATGAATGTCATCCCATCCGGTAGTATGTTCCAGCAGATGCTCTACAAGTATAGGGTTGGTGGCTTCCCAAGGGTTTGTGAATTCTATCTCAGGTACTAAGTCCTTAACCTTATCCTTCAGACTCAGTTTTCCCTGTTCCTGTAGTTTTAAAATGGCAAGCGCAACAAATGCTTTGGAAGTAGACCCGATTCGGAACATGGTTTCTTCGTCAGCAGGAATCTCTTTCTCCCGATTAGCCATACCAAGGCCTTCTATCCAAACCGGCCCGTTTCTATCTACCAATGTCACACCTGCAGCAGGAGTACCTGTTTCCTTTAGAACCTGAAGTATAGCCTCTCTTAATTCTTCAATAGTCCTAGGTACCTGCTTTTCTGCAGCTTCCTGACCGCTTACTCCATAGGAAAGTAGTATAAGTAGAAGTGTGAGCAAACAGGTTTTGATAAAGTTAAATTGTTTCATAATAGCATTGCCGATGTTAATCAATGGGTAGCTCAGAGAGAATGTAACCATGTCATTATATACATGCTTGCAGATCATAAACTTACTTGCTTCAGCCCCTGCTCCCTATTAAAATAGTTTTTGTAGATGCGTATAGATTCTGACTCCATACTTACTGTTTATGGGTTTCTGTCTCATCATAACCACACAATCATAAAGTTCTTTGCATTTCAAAGTGTAAATAAATATTAATACCGACTACTTGCATAATCTTCAAATTCACCTCTATGAATTCTTAAATTGTAGTGATGTTCATTGAGTTAATCCCGATAACTATAACAGGAACTTTCCATTACATAAAACTTAGAGACTCTTAACTCTCTTTGCTAATGCCAACCCGCAAACCACATATTGTACTTCCTTCTCAAAAGAATATTAAAGTACTTTGCGTTTCAAAGTTAATATAGATACTGAGATAAAAAAACTTAGTTTCATAAAGTTTGACAAATTCCCGGTAAAGCTCAACCTTTATAGTGTCAGGGGCAGCTTATCAATTTCATTGCTATCAATAAAATAAATAGAAATTGATACGTATTGATCCTTATCAGCAAGTTATCTTGGCAACAAAAAATAGTCGGGCAGATTTATAGCAAGCTTAAGGGAGTTTAGACACACAAGCCTCTCTCGATAAAAGCAAATCTAAAGCTGCCAAATATCTGTGGAAATGGTTCGATAATTCCATCCTTTGGTCTACTGATATAAAAAAGCCGCTCTACATAAAATGGAGCGGCTTTTTTGGTTCGATAAATTTAACCGAAGGGGAGACTTATCGAACTTTTCGTAAAAGTCAGACATTTTTGCTGAAAACAGCTCTCCTATTTCCATATAACAATAACACATCAAACTTTAACGAAATTTTATCAAGCTGAAACATATGGTATTGTGGTGGGTCTGAATAAACCCTATAAATTTACAGGCCTTTTCAATAAATAATTAAAAACAGAAAACAGCTTAATGAAACACCTTTACTGTACTGTGCTTATACTTGGACTATCACTCATTACTGCAAAAGCACAGGAAGCACAACAAGCCCCGATTGACAGTACCCAAAAACTAAAAGAAATTACAGTTACGTTTCAGGCAAAAAAATTTACTCCGGTTACTTTCCTGGAACTATCAAAAGAAGAAATCACAGCGAAAAGTGTTGGCCAGGAGCCAGCCTTCATTCTGGCAGAAACGCCATCTGTTACTGCTTACTCTGATGCAGGTAACATGCAGGGCTATTCCTATTTTAGAATGCGTGGCATTGACCAGACCAGGTTAAATATGACATTAGACGGTATGCCACTGAACGAACCGGAAGACCAAGGCGCTTATTTCTCAAACTATCCGGATATACTGAGCTCTATGAGCACCCTGCAGGTACAACGGGGTGTCGGAACTACTAAAAATGGTAATGCGAGTTATGGCGGAAGTGTAGAGCTTAGTTCACCTAACCTGAACGCTCCCAAATCCTTCTCTGTAAGTTCTGGCTATGGCTCATTTAACTCGTTCAGGTTAAATGCAGAATATAATCACGGGCTGCAGCACAATAAAGGCTTGTATGTAAGAGTCTCTCACCAGCAGTCAGATGGATATAAGCACCGCTCAGCCAATAACGCCCAGTCTGTTTTTATCAGCAGCGGACTGTACGATAAAAAAGCGAACTGGAAGCTGAACGCGATGGCAGGCAACCAGCGCAACCAAATGGCATGGCTAGGAGTTTCAGAGCAGGAAATAGCGCAAGACCCTAGAACAAATGCGAATGCCGAAGAAGACGATCGGTTTACACAGGCCTTCTTACAACTGCAAAACAATCTTATACTTAGCGAAAGACAAACTCTGAGTTCAGCTGTCTATTTTACTTTTCTGGATGGTAATTACGATTTTGACTATAACAATTTCTTAGGGCAACCCTCTACAGACGAAATGTATAACTATGCTTTTCGTTCCAATTTTGCAGGCTTTTATAGTAACTATACAGTAGATTATGAAAACTTCATCTGGACTTCCGGCATCCATACCAACCTATATAACAGAAGACACACAGGAAGTGAACGTAGTATGGGCCAACTGTATCAAAACACTGGGTACAAAAATGAGTTTAGCATTTTTAGTAAGGGAGAATATACACTGAACAAATTGCTGTTCTATGCTGACCTGCAGTATAGGGCTTCCAGCTTTGACTACCTTGGCTCCACTAAGTTCGATAAATTAACCTGGCAGTTCCTAAATCCCAAAGCAGGTATCAGCTATGCGGTAAACCCTAATACGGTTGCGTATTATAGCATTGGCATGACGGGCAGAGAACCAACTAGAAATGATATTTTTGGTGGCGCAGATGATCTGCCTGCTGATGAATCTGGTGAAGCTATTCTGGCCAGTACTTCTCCTGAATATGTAGTAGACCAGGAATTAGGCATCAGGCATTCCACCGATAAGGTAAAACTGAGTGCGAACCTGTTTTACATGGATTTTAAAGACGAGATCATCTTAAATGGCAACTATGGTCCAAATGGATTAGCGCTGACAAGTAAGGTCGACAACAGCATCAGAGCAGGGATAGAGCTTGCCGGAAGCTATTCACTTACAGATAAGATCAACACCTCGCATACTTCATCCTTTACCCATAGCCGTATAAAAGAACAAGGGATTACGTTCCACCCGCTTTTAACCCCAGCAGTGATTCTCAACCAGGAAATAGCTTATACTACGGCTCGCTTTTCCACTGGCCTTGGAGCAAGGTATCAGAGTAAATCCTACATCGACTTTGCTAATTCCGCTGTAGTAGAAGATTACATCCTGCTAAATGCCCGGGCAAGTATGAAACTCAACAAGTGGGAAATATCTCTTCACCTGAACAACCTTACCAATACTAGGTACTATAACAATGGCTACGTAGATTATGATGGCACAAAAAAACTGTTTGTGCAGGCTCCAACCAATATCTTTGTGGCAGTTAAATTCAGCCTGTAACCCACTGATAAATTGGTTATGGTAAAAGCATTCGTTTTTGGTAAGTTCTTACCCTTTCACAAAGGCCATCAGGCCATGATAGACTTTGCCCTGACGCACTGTGATATATTGACAGTGCTTGTGTGTTGCAGCGATAAGGAAACCATACCTTCAGAGGTCAGAGAGAAATGGATCATAGACACTTACAAGCAAAACAGTAAAGTCTCTGTAGTGGCTTACAATTATAGAGAAGAAGATCTTCCAAATACTTCTGAATCCTCACAGGATGTATCCGAGATCTGGTCCCAGATATTCAAAGAATTACTCCCCGATTATACGCTACTTATTACATCTGAACCTTATGGCAATTATGTAGCATCTTACATGGGTATTCGCCACCTATCATTTGACCACAGCAGAACAAACTATCCTGTTTCGGCTACAGCCATTCGCAACAACTTATTTGACAATTGGAGTTACTTGCCCCTTGCCGTAAAGCCCTACTTTCTCATAAAGATCGTTATACTTGGTACTGAGTCTACTGGTAAAACCACGCTTACAGAAAAACTTGCAGCATACTTTGCTGCAGCCAAAGTGTTGGAAACAGCACGTGATATTATAAAGGATTCCAAAGCATTCAAGTTTGATGATTTGTATACGGTAGCGCAGGAACATGCCAACAAAATTTCTGCCTGTCCGATTGAAGCCTCGCCCCTACTTTTTATAGATACGGATGTGCATATAACAAACTCCTATGCACGCTTTATGTATGGTAAAGAATTAGAACTCTCTCGCGAAACCAAAGAATGTAATAAGGCAACTCTATACCTTTACCTGAACAATGATGTACCACATGTTCAGGACGGTACTAGACTTAGTGAAGTTGATCGTAACCAGTTGGACCAGTCGCATAGGCAGACCTTGCATCATTCTGGAATAAAGTATCATGAAATAAAAGGTGATTGGCAGGAACGGTTTAAGCAGGCTGTAGATGTCATTAAAAGCCAACTGGGCATTCCATTTGACCATCTACAAAGTCTCTAAATAGTCTTTTACAACCGCAAAATCCCTGTGGAAATGGTTCGATAATTCCATCCTTTGGTCTACTAAAAGGGAAAAGTAATCATTCAGATCGCTTTTCCCTTTTACTTTTTCTACCAAAAACCCTTGTATCTGGCTGGAAATGGCAAAAAATCCATTTATCCTCTGGGTTCGATAACCTTCCTATTCACAGTCATAAAACATCATCGCTTGCAGTTGTTTACGCGCTTGCACATTTGCTTTACTCCATGTTTGTGAGACAGTTACCGCTTTTTCTAAGCCCATATTCATGAACTCTTTAGGGTTCGATAACGCTGGCACGCACTTTTCTAACCTTCTGCTGCAGGTCAAGCTTACCCTCCTGCACCAGCGTAATGGGGGCTGTCGCTGCAATAAGCTTGGTATCGGAGGCAAACTGGAAGGGTGTACCATTGGTGTTGGGGATGTTGTATCCGAGGTTGGCTGTGCCGTACGTTTTGCTCAGTACCACTTCCCATAATCAATTATGGCAACAGATACCGCGGAAATATGAAACTTCTGCATCTGGTTCAGCAGAAAGGTAACGATCTATGAAAACTGTGCGCGAGCCGTCACACTGCCAGTGGCCAGCAAGATGACATTAATACATTTTAGGACCATGACTACCACCTTAATTTTTTAAAACATTATACGATAGACTATAAATAATTAAATAATTCTATCACTAATGTCGGAAGTAAATTACAAATCCACAAAGATAGTCACGATTCGCTCCACACATTTGCTCATCAGGCTGGTGCCAACGCCATCGAACAGGGACTGGCTCATGTGGTGGAATACCGACCGCTGCATATCGCGCTCTTCCTCCACATACCCTTCCCTGAACTTGCCCAGCGTGGAGGGGTTGTTGGTCTTCACGATCAGCGTGTTTATAAGCCGGGTGCCCACCTTGAGCAGCAGGCCGGGATTGTCCGGATTGGTTTTGCTAAGGAGCTGGATCTTCAGGTTGTTGTACGGAAAATGCACTTGCCCCGTGGAGGCTGTCCGGGTTGACTCAATCGAGAAAGAGGCTTTGCCGATCTGCCCGCTCTTTACCCGGATAAAGAGCATGTTCTCAAACAGAGGGTTCAAGGCCGTGAAGTCCATCGGGTCCAGCGTGCCCTCGTAGGTATAGCGGTCCTCCGGATGGTCCATCTCAAATTCATAGCGTCCCTGCAGGGTGCTCGCCCCCATCAGCCGGGCCTTCACATTGGCAGTAATAATGCTGTTCAGGCGGATAAGCATCGTGTCGTTCGTGACGTTAAAAATCTCCAGGTGAATATCTTCCAGCAGAAACACGCCCGGCTTAATGGCATTGACGGCGATAACCGGATGCACGAAATCCTTTTTGTTCACTATGATCGTGTCCAGCCGGATATACAGGTCGGCATCGCGCAGCATCTGCTGCAGGGTCGGGGGCCTGCGGTCCGGATCAAGGCCAATGCTGTTGTCGCGGTAGATTTCCACTTGCGGATTACGGATCAGCATTTTGTGCGCGATCAGGTCCTGATTATTGAACAAGGCCCGCAAGCTAACATTCATTAACTCCACGCTGGGCACTTCCAGATTGGTCCGGTCTTGGGCATAGTCAAACTTAGCGGCATACTCCCCCTTACTGAAAAGCGGCCGCAGACGAAGGCTTTCGAGGCGCAGCGAACTCTGCTGCATGGAGGCGGTGATCTCCTGTATCTCCAGTACATACAAACTGTCGGGCAGTTGGTAGGAATAGCCTTGTATCAACACATCGATATCGTCCACATCAAAGATATCCAGCGGGTCGTTTGCCTCCAGCGACACCAACCTGAGCTGATCTATACCCAACGCCACATGGGCCAAGGTATGGCTGGTGCGGATGGTATCGTTTCGGAGAATCTCAAAGTCAAAGGCGCCCTCCGTTACATCGACTCGCCCCACCCGCAAGGTCGACACAAGTTCCTCTATCTGCTCTGCTGCGCCATTGCCTGAGGCGGTGTCCTGCTCGGCCAGTGCGATGCTTTTGGTCGTGGGCACGTCTTGGTCTTGCAGAATGGCCACCTCGGGGCCGGCGAGCAGCACCCTGTCCATGTGGTACTGCCCCGTGGCGTAGGCGTGTATCAGGTTAAAGCCCGTGATGCGCGATCTTTTCGCGGAGATATTGATAAGGTTGTGGCTGGCCAGATCAGGACTGTTGACTTTCAGTCGCTCATTCACCTCCCTATCGGCATTCACCTCCAAAGTGCGGGCAACCAGCTCCTGCTGCCTGCTGGAGTAGTGCAGACTGTCCAGCCGGATAGTATAAAGGCTGTCGGTGGAGCGGTAGGTATAATCCGTTGCCTCTAAGGTCAGCTCCTCCATAGGGAGCGTGTCGTTCAGGTTTTTAAAACTGGTGGGCGTCAGCTCAAATCCGGAGATTGTGGTGGTGGCGTGCTCCAGCTGATGGGTACGCATGACGGGCCTTAGTTTTTCGCTGAAGGTAAAGGAGCCGTCTTCGAGCCGGATGGTGTTCACCGAAATTAAATCCACCATTTTAAAAAGCGCCTTCCCCGCCTCCTGCTGACCTGAGGAAGATTCCGTCACCTCACGGTCGAGCAGCATGGCCACAGCCGGCTGCCGGAGCACAAGCCGGTCCGCCTCCAGCCGCCCCGTATTCATGGCGCTAATCAAATCCAGCCCGGTGATCTGCAGCGAATGTGCCGAGAGGTCGATGAGTTTGCGGCTGGCGTTATTGGTGAGCTTCTGCAAGTAGTTGGCCCGCAGACTCGAGTTCACGTCCAGCGACTTGGCTAAGAACTCCTGCTGCCGGGTGGAATAGCGGAGTCCGCCCAAGGTGAAGGTATAGGTGTTGTCGGGCATCCGGTAGCGGTAGTTCCGGGCCGTTACCAGGAGGTCCTGCAGGGGGATCACCTGATCCGGGTCGAAGACAAAAGCGGAATCCAGTTCCAGACCAATGGCCACCAGCGAGGCATGCTCCAGCTGCTGCAGGCGCTGTATGTTCCTATTGTTGCTGTGCTGCGTGAGGGCGGCATCGCGTATGCGAATCTCCCCTACTTCCAGGCTGCTGACTATACCTGACACCTGCCGGTACAGCGCCTGCAAGTCGGGCCCTGGGTCTGACTTCGGCACGCGCTGGTCGATGCGCACATCGATCACAGGCTGCTCTGCCGCTATACTGCCGATCGTGAGTCTGGACGACCGGATGGCCTCCAGCAAATCCATTTCCTGAAAACGCAGTTGCGGCAGCCGGATGTCGTAGAGCGTATGCTTCGCCATGTTCTGACTTTTCAATGCATCGTTTCTATCCCAGTCGCCGGACAGGTGCAGGGCCTTTGCCTCCAAACTTTTGTCGAGGGTAGACAGCTGCATGCCGGCTGTCTGCAAGGTATAGGGACTGCTGGCCGGCTTATAGGTATAGTTGCCGGTGTTGATGCTTACCACTTCTGCAAAAACTTTTTCCTTGGGTGCAAAGAGCGTAAGGGAGTCGAGCTGCAAGTCCTGCAGATATATGTTTGCCTCGGCCAGCAGGTGAATGGTATCCACCGCAAGGCCATGCTGCTGATAAGTAAAATCACCATTCCGCAGGCGCAGTTCCTTTATACCGATCGCACGCAGGTAAGGCGAGAGCTGAGTATAGCGGTCCTTTAGACTGGAGCTTTCTGTGCTTTCGGGTACGTTCAGGTTTTCGTGCAGCTGCAGGGTGCCGCGCTCCAATAGCAACTCGTCAAGCTGCAAATCCTTTGTTTCCCAAGCAAAGGCTATATCCAGTCCCTGTAAGGCGAGCAGTGGCGCGCTGAACTGGTAAAGGGTACGATGGGCCTGGTCTTTGGGTAGTGCCGCATTGGCCTGCAGGTTTGGTTGCACAGCTATATGCTGCGCTTTCAGTTCCTGCTGCCCCGAAGCGTAGGTAAATCGCCCGACCCAGATGTTATACACGCTATCGGGTGCACGGTAGGTATAGCGCCGGATGTCGAGGTCAAGGGCATCCGCCTGAAACATCTGACTGATAGCCTCCTGCGTCTGCAGGTCCAGTTGCAGACCCTCTACCTGCAGCGACAGTTGCGGGATATCGTGTTGCGGCATCCCCTGCTCCCCCAGCAGCTGGTAACGGTAGCTGGCATCCTCCAGATCAAGCTCCCGGATGCGCAGCGCTTCCAAGCCGCCACCACCTTTGGAGCCCTGACGACTTTTCTTCGTGACAGCCGCATCGTGCCAGTGCGTGATCTCGGGTTTTTCAGCCACGACCTTTCCCACCGTCAGGCGGTTGTTGAAGATGAGCGCTCGGAGGTTGATGCCCGTGATTTCGAGTTTCGGGCTTTGCAGCTCCAATAGGCTTGGGCTGGCCTGCCCCTTCTCCTTTTGCTGGCGGTGCAAGGCGGTATCCGGGTATAGATGCACGCCATGCAGGGTGACGCCCCAGTTGCTGAAGCTCACATCCAGTTCGTCGAGGTCAAGTTGGTAAAGCCCCTCGGTTTGCTTGGCCACCTGCTTTTTGAGATAACGCTTCGCCAAAGGCTCGGCAAAAAAGAAAAGGACCAACAGCGCCAACAACAGCAAACCAGCCAGACTCACAAGCACGATGCTTGCAATTTTGAAGGCTTTCCGGTCCTTGCCGGGCGTAGCTGGTTCTGACATAAATCGTCGCGGTTCGGGAAAAAGGTGAAAGGCATAAAAAGATGCCAGTGCCTTGTTTTACGGGATGAAGAGTTTTGGGATGTTTTTTGGCTGTGCTGAACCATCTACGCTTATCATTAACTAGATGATTTACATAGTCACAAAAATTTTACAATATTTTAAGTAATCTATACTTTTCATCATAACACGATACAATTTCCCTACCTTACTTTCAGCAAAATTAGATACAAGAAATAGCGAGTGAAAAGGAATATTATAAAGGCTCCTTATTTAAACTTTGAATTTCGGTAACAACTGAGCGTTATCCAGATTTTTGAAATGCTTGATCTCAAGCGAAGGGTAAAGCAAACGTTCCACTTGCGAGAGAATATGTTGCATATGTGCATTTGTACCTTCATCCTTAAAACCTATGATGGTTAAACACTTAACATGAGCCATTTTTAAACCAATAGCTAAATAGTTTATCACCAGGTTAAGGGTATTCTCCCGCATGGATACATCTGCAAATGAAGCATCGACTATGACTGTTGATACTCCATAGTTTTTAACCTTCACCAATAAGGTGTCTATACTTTTCTTTACAGACGAAAAGGTGTGTTCATGGAGGGCGGGTAATGCAAAATAAAAAGCTTCTGTAAGCGGACTCCGCTCTATAGTATTTGTGGATAAAAAAGATGCTGCCATCGGGTAAAGGTGATCGTGAATGTAATGGGCAGCAAAAAGATGGTCTAACCTACTTGATGAATTTCTGCCTGAAATGGATTAATTATAAGACACCTTTACATCAAAACAAGGCAGATAGTTACCATTGTCTTTAAAATGCAAAAAGGTATATATTGATTTCCCTATAAGTCAGATATTTACATTTTTGAAAGTTTCTTTTCACTTATATTGCAGGACAAGCTATTTTAGCGGTTACTTTTTAAATTAATTGAATTAAATATATAGTTCTCATAACCCTGCACTCTCCTTTTGTCGTTACAAAGGAAGCATGTTAGTGCAATTTTAAAGTTTAAACTATGCTTTTTTATAAATCTGAATTTGTTGAGATCTATTATTACCCAGAAGATAAGATGGTGGAAACACGGTGGTTGGGCTTTGCTTCCAGCAGCGGGTATAGAGATGGTCTTGAGCATTATTTGGAAGTAGCCAGAAAGCATGAAATTAAGCTTTGGTTGGGCGACTATCGCTTGGCTCGTGTCGTGCGAATGGATGATCAGGAGTGGGCAGCCAAAGAATGGTTTCCCAAGTTTTTGCCTGTTGCTACTGGTATCGAGAAGATGGCACGGGTGCAATCTGATGATGTATTCAGCCAGATGAGTTCTGATTCGATGAAAGAAAAACTAGACATCAGCGGTCTGCCGTTTCTTTTCAGCGAGTTTAAAAATTATGAGAATGCCCGAGCATGGCTGTTGGAAGTTGAAAGCAACACTTCAGAGCAAACCGAGATGTTTGGCTAATTGATTCTTTAAAAGCATTTGTCATCGCACACCTTTTTTTTATACTGTGCTTATAGTCAACCCGTAAACTGCTTTACGCCAGGAACTCCACCTGCCGGTCCAGTTCTTCATCCATGCCGGCTCGTTTGTAGACATCACTGCCCTGAAAGCCATGCAACTAGACCTTCCCCAGGGAAGCTGCCATTATGCTGATGCTGGTTACACCTGTTATGAGGTGGAAGACCTGCTCAAAGAATGTGACCAGGTCCAGCTGGTCTGCTGTCGCAAGTTCAACAGCAAGCGCAAGGAAGAGCCGCACATGGCTTTTCTAAAAGAGCAGTACCGAAAGCGTATTGAAACAAATTTCTCAGGTATCACCAGCTTCTTTCCTAAAAGGATCCATGCCGTTACACCCCAAGGCTTCATCTTAAAACTGATCCTGTTTTTTTTACTATACCTTAAACCGAATCGTACAACAACTCGCAACTTGAGTTAACTAGGAAACAGGAGCGAATCCGGCTCCTGAGAAGCCTTCTTCAGAAGACCCTCTTTCCATCTCTTGATTACCCTCTTCCAAGCTCCAAAGCAATTCTTCGGCACGTGCAAAGTCCCTAATCACCTTTATTGTTATAAACGCGAGCGGAATACCAATTAGATTCCCAAACATGCTGGCCACAGTAGCGTTTGTCAGCCCTTCCAATGTTTCAGTACTCTGATCAGAACGAAACAGAATATGTCCGAGGAAATTACTAAAAATCCAAAGCGCCCACCATGAACCAAGGTAAGTAGTTTTCAAGGCATAATCCTCCCCAAACTCAGAAAGCATCCTGCTGGTATCCAAATACAGTTCCCGCATAATCTGGTATGGCCGGTAAAGGCACAAAATAGGCACAAACCAACTACCTGCTGCCCACCCGTCCGAGAAGGAATTTGCTCCCGTACGCTGCTGCAGGTTATAATAGGCTCTTCTAAACCAAAGCACAAAGGCTAAACCAGATCCTGCAAATAGTAAGAAATAAATACCTGCTACAAGCTGCTCCCTGGCATCATTAGCAGCTGCCGCTTCTTCTGAAAAAATACCCAAGGCTGCATCTTGAAGCAAGTTATACTGCAAATAGCTAGAGCAAAAGGCTAGTATTTCTGCAGCCAGCACACACCATATCAAGGCAACGGCCATTTTGGCACGCTGCCCGTTTGGTTTGGTTGAAGTCATGTTTGTTGAAGATGTAATTAAAACAAGCAGGCCTTTACTTTATGTCGTAGCTTAGCAGCGGCCTGGATTCCATACCTACAAATTCGGATAAGATAAGCCCTACCCCTTTGGCGTAATAGTAATTTGTTGTAATGGGATCCATTACTTCATAGCCCATGTAGGTATAAGAAGAGACCATTTCCACATGAATCACATCTTTATAAGAATTTCCTTCTACCGTTTTGGCTAAGCCTTTTGCTTTGATGGCGAACGCCATCTTGGTATTTATACTATTTACCACCATAGCTACTTCCCACGTGCCGCCCACTGGCAACTGTTCCTTTAGCATCGGAATGGCAACATCAGGAAAATTAGGCAAATAATTCACTGCAGAATACACCCCGTTTTCTTTGTGGATATACGAAGCGTTTACTTGTGTCCCAACCCGTGCTTCAATCCTGGTGTAGGTTTTACCGTCAATGACTTTGGTTTCCCCCGTAGCAATGCAGGTATAGGGCGTGTTACCGCCATAATTCCAGGTGCTGCCTTTGGTAGTAGGAAGATAGTCTTCGGCAGTATTCGAAGTCGGTTGTACGTCATCGTCTTTATCGCCGCAGGAAATTAGGGTACCCAGACACAGGCACCAGATTAGCAAGTAATTAAGTTTGTTCATGTTAGTGTAGTTAGTTGAGCTCTAAAGTTAATATAAAAGAGTATATAACAAAAGATGAATATACTATTTATACTATACTATTTAAGCCTCTCTAACCGGACGTTTGTTATTTACATCCACCCTTAGCAACTTACAACTTCTAGTTTCGACAACTGTTCTTTTAATTAATTTTACCAGAATTCAAGGTAGGACAATGCAAACTGCTTAATGTCTTTTAACGATCACGTTTCACCAAGCAAGTTCTTGTTCGGTTATCAAGTACATGTGTAAGGTCCAGGGGCAGTGCAGAGATTGGATTAAATGTAATGTCCCCATTAAAAAAGACCAGCTATAACTGGTCTTTTTTAATGGGGTAGAGAAGAATTATTTATTCAATTTAACTAGCTTCATCTCTAACTTCGAGGCTTCTACTTCGTTGTTGAGTACCAGTACATAGCCTGGTTTGGCTGGATACACATAAGAGCGTATTCCTTTTGCCAATGTCATCTTCATTTTATCTGTTACAGGAGCAGCTTCTCCAGAATAGATGATGTTAACCAACGTCTTCTCGTCTACCTTGCTGTTCTTTACATCTCTATAGTTAAGATAAGCCGTATTAAAGCTGATTTGATCTTTCTCTAATTGTGTGAACTGATAGTCAAAGCCTCCTGTCATATTGATTACATGTCCGATCAAACCGGCACCATAAAAACCTGATCCTGGGATAAGGGGCCAGTCTGTCTGGTCCTTTTCAAAAAAGCTAACTTTATCGATTTTATGATCAGCATTCAGGGAATAGATCATCATGTTGCCGATCACTCCTTTTGCAGTACTGGTACCGCCGCCCATGACAGCAAGCGCGATGCCCACACCATCTGCTTTTACCTTGTATTGTTCTGCTACGATGTGCTGCTTTCCATCCGCGCTTCTGATGATTTTGTGTACAAAGTTGACAAACCCTTCCTCTATGCTTTTCTTCGCCGCTGCGGGCAGCAATGGGTTAATGTCTTTGCTCCAGCTATAAAACTGCTTTCCTTTTTCTTTACCGTCCGTACCTACTCGCTTCACATAGAAGCCCTGACTCTTGTTTATCAAAGGTTTGTCATCTAAAGCATAATACTCTCCCATGGCCACAAACTCTTTGTTAACTTCATCAAAAGTAAAAGAGCTAAGCGATAGTTGTTCCTTGCTATCATTTTCAATGGCTATGTCAAACAGGGTCTTGCCTGTTTTTATATCAATGGCAATCATGGAAAAAGAGAACTTTTTAGACATCATGTTGGGTCTGCGGGCAAGGGTAGCCAACACATAGTTGTTGGTTACTTCATTGATCAGGACAGATTCATACTCCTTAGACTTTTCATCCGACTTACTGGTCCATAATAAGTTGAGTTTATTGTCTAACATTTCAAGCGAATAACCTTTCATCATGCCCGTAAACCCGTTCTTGATAAACCCTTTTCCCGGCACAGCATAGATGTTCAATCCTCCCATCGCTTTATTCTCTCCATTACCTGGCATCTGGATTTCCTGGCCTGCCATCTGCATGTCTGCCTTTGAAATATCTTCAAAGCGTTTTGAAGCTATTTTTGTAAGTGATTTGTCAAAAACGTCTAACTCAAGGCTTCTTGATTTTGCGTTATAGAAATAGAAACTGAAAGCCTCCCCGTTGTAGGCGCTTCTGATCAGATGTGTGAAATGCCGCTCTTTGGGAATCAGCACTGTTTTTACTTTCTGCAGGTTCTGGTCATAGAAGTCGAGCCCAAAGTTGTCGTTTTTCTTATCGGCTTTATCTGCCCGATAAAACATGGTGTAGCCTTTTACTTCGCTCCCATCATAAATAGGTGTCAAGGCTTTTTTACTAAAACTTTTAAACCCGGTCAGGGTTTGGGTTTGTCCATAGCTTGCAAGAGTACTTAGTACAAAGAAGCAGGTTAATAAAAGGTGTAAAGATTTCTTCATAAAAAATGATTAAGTTGAAAATGCGATTAAGGTTGTTCAGGAAAAATAGCAGCCTGCAGCCTGCCTAGCTTGAAGCGGGAAGTGTAGGCATTCTTTGCCTCTGCCGCTGCGCTAACATCGTCCTGCAACCTCGCCAGGGCATAGCGTGCGGCCAAGGTGTATTCATCTGTGGCTGAACGAAGCGGAGCAGCTTCATGAAAGCACTGACTTAAGTTTTTGTATGCTGAGGTTTCAAGAGACCCAAACAGCCGAATTAGCTGGTTGAAACTTTCAGGCTGTCTTGGAGACTCCACCGATAGGATTTCGGAGAAGGTATGTGCTTTTAAGTGTTGCTGCATCGCATATAGACTCAGCATCACTATTCCTCTCAGGTAATTACTTTCCGGGTGCTGCTGCAGCTGCAGCAGCGCTTTGTAGGCAGCATAGTCATAATTTTGGGCATCAAACCAGCTTTGAAGGGCTTCTCTTTGGCATATGGCTTTCACCTTGTTATCACCTTCTGCTTCAATAGCTGCCCCAGTAGCAGGCATGCTTCGCTCGAGTTCCGCAATAAAGCGCAAGCGTTTGTCTATATCGGGATGCGTCTGCAAGGTGTCATTGTTAGCAGCAAAAGGAGATTCATCAGACACAGCACCAAAGATCGACGTCTCTGTGCCTGACTTTATATACCCATCAAGGGTAAAGCTTGGGCACCCAAAGAACGCGTTTAAGTTTAGGTGTGGTACCGCTGCTGGATCATCTACACGAGCTAAAATTTTTAAAGCGGTAGCAGCTTGGCTAGGATCATAGTTCGTTTTGGTAAACAACAGGAAGCCCACTGAGTCTGCCTGCTTTTCTAAAGAACGCTTGTGATATAGATGACTCAGGGATTTTTCTTCAAAAAAGGTAGCTATCTTAGCTGACCTGTTATACTTTTCGCGTGCTAGCTGACTATACTGTTTTTTAAACGCTTTACTATGCACAGTCTCCAGATATTCTACTATACCCTGCTCCATATGCTTTAGCTTAACATGAGCAAGTTCATGGCAAAGGATAAAAGCTATCTGGCTTTCATTCTCCAATTCAGCCAGCAAGCCGATGTTGAAAAAGATCGTCCCATCGGCCAGGGCATAGGCATTCTCTATTGGGCTTTTGGTGAGGATAAGGGTAGCTTTTCCTACCATCTCTTTATTGGCATGCAGTACCTTTTTAAAGATTCCCTGCAGATAGGGAGCTATAATAGTATCCAGTATGGCCTGCTGTCGAACAATTTGATAGCTGTTTTTTGCACTGCTTTCTACAATTTCTAAAAAATCCTTCCTATAGGCAGCACTTGCATTCGGCGGCACTGTCAGCCGTTGCCGCATGGTTTGGGCATGTGTTAAGGCAAGGGAATGCACCTGGGTAGTGTCAGCAGAATAGTACGGTAAATATTCCTGCTTCTGTGCCAGGCAAGGTGAGGCTGTCAGCAAGAAGAAGCAGCAACACAGAAAGAAACTACTAATTGTAGTTCGACAAGGGGCTAATAGCATTTGAGTTTGTTTTCGGGCAGGACAAAGTAATAAAAAAAATGAGTATATGCCTTACTTTAAGGTTAATAAGTATAAATTTTTCCCTATACTTCTAAAAACCTGATGCTGAAAGCCCGGGTAAAGCGGTCTCAAGCACCTTTTGGTCATATACCAAGCTACATTCTTTCCTATTCAAGCTTGCTGAATCATACCTTAAAAGTACAAAAGCTTTAACCTACTACACCCTACGCCCCGTGTTAAGCTATTATAAACTAAGGCATGTTTGGTACATTTTTTACAAGGAAAACAATGTACAGGTCTAAGTAAACAGTGGCCTTAGTGCTATTGATTCAACCCAATGTACATCACTAAAAACTTGTTCAGTTACTAATTCGTGGAATACCTTATCGATTAATTCAATATGTTTTCTTCTAGGGTGTGTTATGGTTCCAATGCAAGCTTCAACAAGAGCATATTCAGATTCATTTTGTCGCTATCCTTATGGCTGTAAACTGGTGACGCTGATGTTGTTATTTCCACGGGTATAATTAGCACACCATTAAAGCTAATACTTCGTTTAGGTTGTGTACCAGGTATATCATGTATGAAACTCTGTGCCTTATTGAACACGGTTCTTCTTTCAGCTTTTCCTACGCTATTGGCGTGTTTTCATGCTGGGATAATTCACGAAACTATTTCCATAATATAAAACTGTTAATGCGATGGTTAAACTTGGTATCAGCCCTTTGATAAAAGCGGCTGGAAAACCTACCACAACGGTGGCCAGCAGGATATAGCCCAAAAAACCACTCCCAAATTGCAGCACCCGTTTGGTTGGGGAAAAATCCTGCGTGAAAGCAACCACCAGCAATGGCATAAAAATGCTCAGACAGTAAGCTCCTACTCTGCTATTCAAGTTGGCAGCTGTATCTAGGGTTAAGAAGCCAAAGATTGCCATCATCGCCGAGTTAAGTACTCCCACGAAGAGACCATTGAGCATCAGAGAACCCCACTTGTTTTCTTTCTTGGATGGGTGTTTTGTTTGCACATCCGCCATATCAAGTTGCAGCACCTCACATAAACTACTCAAAGTACTTCCACGGGGCGTGTTTTCACTGTTCTCTATCCGCTGAATAGTTCTTAAGTTCACGTTAGAAAGCTCCGCCAGCTCCTCTTGTGTAAGCCCTTTCGCTTTTCTGCTTTCACAGATCTTTTGTCCGATTGAATTCATCTTTTGATGGATTAGTTTCGCTTAAAAGTAACACCTTATTTTCCTAATGCTAACGTCTTGCCTACGGCATTTGCTGACATGTTTCATTTGTCATCGTTTGCCATAACATACAATGAGGTGATAGAAGGCGCTACAACCCGCTGGTGCATTTAAAGCTTAGCAAGGGTTGGGGCTGCACGCGGTTAGGCTAACTTATTCTTTCTTTTTCCAGTTAAGCTGGTACCCCACCCCAAATCGGATGGTGTTGTTCTTGGAATTAAACGCATAGCTTTTACCCCACACTTGTATAGGATTGGTAGCAGTTCTAGCCAGATCATACTGCCATCTTGCCTCCAGTCTTAATCGCCAGATGGTAGCCCCCGCACCCAAAGCATACTTCCAGACGACAGGCTTAATGGAAGACCTTATAGCGGGCAGTACATCAGATACCCCTTGTCCAGCATCAGGATAGTAAAAATAGGGATCTCCTTTTCTGGAGAGTCGGAAATTGGGGATGATGCCAGCAGAAAGGAAAACACGTCCAATTGGTAAGGGAAGCTTTGCCTCTACTAGCAGCGGCACTTCAATAGAACGATGTGATACAGAGCCAGCCTTCATAAGTGGACAAAAGGCACATTCTTTTTTGGCATTATACACAAGAAAACTGGTGCCAGCATTGTAGTAGTTTATACCAGAGGTGAAGGTAAGAAGCTGGTTAAGCTCATAAGAGATATACCCTCCATAGTAGGGTTGACGATCATTATCCCCTTGTAAAGTAACCTGTACTGAATCCAGCAGAACAGTGCCTGTCGGGTTGTCGAAAATCAGCCCTGTCGTTAACCCATAAGAGATTTTTTGGGCGACAGCAGTAGATGAGCAAAAGAGGAAGCAAATAAAAAGGGTAAGTCTTATTTTCATAAAGTGAAATAAAGGTGGGGCTTAAAATTTTGCCCAACGGACTTGACTATAAGATGGCATAGCTAACTTATAGTTCTTGTTAGGCTTGTGTTGTTCTTTTTTCTTCTAATCATGAAAGGTATTTCACCTGTTTAACAGAATATCCCTATCACCAGAGTAGTATCTCCACTTATATTTTTTACCCTGCGAGTGCTTGCTGTAGTAAGTTAATTTATTTCTATCAACCACATATTTTTGAACAACCGTTAAGCCATCGTCATTGGGCGAGTGGGTTAGAATCAAAGTATCTTGTTTAATCTGCCGCTTACCTACACTAATCTCTGTATTAACTATCTCTTCTCTACCTAACTTCCTTCTCAGCAATTGTGTCGTTTGCTCAAATATAGAGTCTGATTTGCAAATTCTTATTATGTCTTGGATATGGCTGTAACCAAAATCTTTCTTTTTTTCAACACTTCTGTATTCAACACAGTTATTGCCTATTGATGACAGACTAAAGAGTAGAGCAGAGAGTATTATTATAAAATTTATCACGTTCATTTTTAATTGCAATACAGCCTAACTATAGGATAAACATCAACATACGCTTATTAGCATTATATGCGTAATTGCAGCAGTAGCTAGTAAAGATTAATCTTAACCCTAGTAATTTCAACAACTGAAAGTAATTGTTAAATTAAAAATTTTAACATCTTAGGCGTTTACAGTTTTACTTGTAATGTTCATAAAATTTGTTGCTGAACATCTCCTTCGGGTCGTATTTCCTTTTCAATTCAAAGAATGCATCAGTTTGCGGATACGCCTTTCTCATTGTTTCTTTATCAATGTGCAGGCGATAAGGAAGGTAAAAGGTACCATCGTTTCTGATTGCCACATCAACCAACCGCTTGGTTAAAATTCCCATAGCATCTTCTTGCTCTTTAGTCTTCTTCTGATTGAAAAGCAAGACAAAGCCAAATACATTCTCTCGTGCATAGTTCATGTAGCTGTCATTATCTTTATGCACACCCCGGATGGTGATATTCAGCAAGTCAAGTTTTGATGTGTTCAGGATAGGTTTAATCTCGTTTATAAATTGCTTGAAATTCCTTTCCGGGATAAAGTATTCATGCAACAGATCAGTAGAGCTTGTATCCTTGTTCTCAATTAATGAAACGTGATCATTTAACAGCTCATTTCGGGAGTACACATTGTTTTTAGAGACTTTGTTCATGCCAGTTTCTAAGTCCCAACGCAATCGCTTCCCGTATTCGCTACTGACACTACTTCTGAAAACCAAGCGTTTACTTTCTGTATTTTTCTCATGTTGCTGCTGAATAGGCAGTGGTGTTGCGTTTACTTTTTCGAAAAAGTTAAGGGTTGCTTCTTCTAAAAATTGCTTATCAGAAATGCGTAAACGACCGAAAACCAAATCTACATTTGGATTAGCAGAAACAAACTTCTTATAATGCTCCACATACTTCTCGGGACTTAATCGGACATACTTGAATTGCAGGGCTGAATTGTCTACTACCTTAAGCTTAACATCTAAAATAATTCCAAAGAGCCCATACCCACCCAACACCAGTCTGAACAACTCTGGATTTTCTGTTCGACTACATCGTAAAATGTCACCTTTATAATTCATTAAAGTAAAGGAAAGTACGCTCGAAGAAATGGGAGGTAAATCCTTTTGCCATCCGTGCCCATTCACGCTGATAGAACCACCTACAGAAAAAGAACTGAAAGCTTGCATGACCGCGATCGACTTACCATAGTTGTCTAAAAACTTAATCGCATCTTCCCAAAGCGCACCCGAACCAATAGTCAGCACATTGTTGATCGTATCCAATGACATATGCTTGTAGGGAAGCATGTTGACTACAATGCCACCAGGATACATGGTATGCCCACCCATACTATGCTGTGCCCCTGCTATTGAAATTTTTAAATCATTTTCATGGGCATACTTTAGAACCTGGCGAAGTTGATTTTCAATGTCTGCTTTTTGGGTTGGGACTTTAATAATAGTGTCAACTTTCGTTAGGTTAAGCTGACTGGCGTCATTAGTATAACCAGTTGAGATTGTTATATTATGTTCAGACTCGTTCCATTTGGTGTTTAACACATGAATGAAAGGAATTGAAATAAAAATCAAGGCAATCAGGATGCCTGAAAGCCAAAAGTATTTCTTCTGCATCTAGTTGAAGGGTGTTTATTAAGTTGTTCAATTTTTAGAGTAATCCCAGTAACCCTTTTAGGTAAATTATTTAAAAAAATACCTAAGGAGTAATGTGCTGCTACCAAGTTCTATATTGTAGGTCATTTCACATTTACCTGCTTCAGTTTATTTCTGCCAAAGAAGGTCGGGAAGTACATCAGCTCAGCTTTGGCCGGGTTAAGCGTATAAGTGCCGGTGTAGCGTGGCAGCAACTTTATAGTATAGGTGTACTTGCCTTTAGGCAGCTTATCGCTGAAGATGTTTACTTTATTTCTATAGTACTCCCGGTGCACTTCATACAGGCTTCTGTCATGTTTAGACTCATAAGAACAACTGGCAGGTATGGGCACTTCGATCATCACATAATCAGCGTCTGCTTTTACTTCTACTTCCACTAGCATCTCTATAGGTTTGCCAGCCTGCAGTACAGTGTTTTCTTTTAGCCCTTTAAGCGTAGTTTTCACTATAAAATCCTTTTCTACAGCTTGCGGGGCTTTGTTCCAGGTAGTTTGATAGGCGGTAAAGTATAGTGGTAGTTTGCCTTTTTTCTGCACCGTAAGCGGCTGTCCGGCTACAAATGTTGTATCGGCTCTAAAGCCTTTTACCTGCATGTTCACTGCACCTGAAAAGCTCAGGATATTCGATTCCCCACCCTTGTTTGCAGTTCCAGTCTGCAGCAGGTCCGGTAATAAGGTCTCCAGAACTCGGGCTGACTCAAAGGTGTTGCGCCAATGGCCGGTTTGTCGCTTGCTTAACAGGTAGGCTCTGATCCGTGCAAGTTCACGCTCCTGTCCGCCTGCAGCACTTAATACCTGGTAGGCAAGCAGGGTGTTGCTGATGCTGTTATCAAACAACGTATACTTTTCCTTACCCCAATAAACTCCGCCCAGCATCGTCTGCTTTCTATAGTGCTGTAACGTATCTAGCTGTACAGGCAAACCGATCTGCTGTTTCAACCTGGTCAACCTGAACTGATCTTCCAGTGATGCATTTTTTTTCTTTTCCAGTTCCTTTATGTAACGGCTATAGTTAACATCGGCTTTCAGACTATAGAGTGTTTTCAGTGCCGTCAGTTTATCAGTTGGGTGTCCGCTTTCCAGGGTATACACCAGGTAGTCTGTCAGTTTCTGTTCCTGGAACTTCACACTATAGTTTTCAGCTTTCGCCATAGTCAGTGCTTCTGCCACATGGTTTGTGATCCAGGTATAGGCAGGGCCTTGCTCCCACCACGTCCAGGCGCCGTTTTTCAACTGTGTCTTCTCCAGGTGTTTTATCAGGCGGTTAACTATGCGGTCGTGTTCGAAAGGCTGGTCCAACTGTGTCCTGATTCTTTTCTCCAGCAACAAGCCTTTCAGTTTGGATGCGGCCTGTTCGCTACACCAGTAAGGATACTTTCGCAAAAGCTCTATTTCATCCAGCATCACCTGCAGCAGATCGCTTTGTGTCTGTAGCGTTACAGGTCCTTTTGCCGGGTCAAAGTTTAGGGTAAAAGTAGTGTCAGCGTAGAGTGGCAGGAAATGACCTTGGGTTTCTTCTACTCCCTTCGGATACACGTTCACAAAGCGACGCTCGCCATCTGTAAACCTTGATGCCTGACGCAAGCCAAAAAGCACTTCTACCGAATCTGGGGAGGCGGGAGCTGTTAGTTGCAGGGTATCTGTAAAGCTTTTATTCAGCTGCTTCTGTGTTTCCTGTTTCTTTTTGCCATCCACTTCAAAATACGTCGTCACTGCAGCAGAATCAGGCAGGTAGTTCAGGGCTTTTCCGACTACATGCGCCTTGTCACCTTCCACTAAAAAGCGCGGCAGGTGCAGGGTAGCCATCATGGCTTTAAACGACTTTATATTACCTGTAAAAATGCCGCTCTGCATCCTGTTGTTCATGGCTAAAACATGGGTATTCCAACTGGTAATGTCATCCGGGAAAGTGACACTGAAAGCAGCTTCGCCCTGCTTATTAGTCATCAGGCGGGGCTGCCAGAAAGCGTAGTCGGAGAAATTATTGCGGATAGAATTTGCCTGTTCCGCCAGCATGTCACCTGCTATAGTGGCGCTACCGGTTTTGGTCGTAATAATGACCACTCCGGATGCGGCCAGAGAACCATAAATGGCAGTTGCTTCTTCTCCTTTTAGAACAGAAGTGGTTACAATATTTTTGACATCTTCCAGGGAGCCGCTATATGGCACACCATCCACAATAATCAATGGTTTGGCATGATCAGCATTTACACTACCCACACCCCGTATCCTGATCTGGGCTGGTTGTCCTGCTACAACACCTGCCACAGCCCCTGTTAATGCTCTTCTTTCCTGTAGGCCATATGCTACAACCACAACTTCCTGTAGCGCCTGAGTAGAAACATCGAGCGTTACATTGATGCTTTCGCGGTGGTTCACATTTTCTTCCCAAGGATTATAGCCTACATATCGATATACCAGATTCCCATCTGCTGGCACATATAACCTGTAGCGGCCGTTCAAATCGGTGGCGGTACCTATGGTTGTACCTTTCAATATAATAGCTACACCGGGCAAAGGTTCGCCGGTATTTCTATCTGTAACATAACCCGTAACTTCGTGGTCGTAATGCTCTATGCCGGAAGTATGGGTATAGGTGGTTTGCTGATTGGCTTGCATTTCCTGTTCCCTTTCTTCTGTAGCCACCTTTTCTGTTTTTCTCAGTTGCTTTATCTTTTCTTCTACCAGTTTTAACAAATACCTGCTTTCGGCCGATGCCTGTTTTATAGTTGTGGAATCGAAGTAAACATGCGTCTGTCCATTTGCTTTAATCTTGACATTTGCCGATGTATAGCGACCGCTCTCGAAAGCAAGTGTAAGGGTATAAGTAACCGGCTTCAGGTTGTGGAGTAAAGTAGTGCCTTTAGGGTACAGCAATACGCTATCCGGCTTACCTGTCCGGTGCAGCAATACCAGTTTTACATTTTCTTTTAGCTTGGGCTGCAGCTCCCACCCTAACCTGCCGGCACCTGTGCCACTCGGGTTTGGGGTATAGAGCATGCTGAGCAGGCGTTGGTGTTGTACGGCTTCCCAGTTCTCCAGTATCTTTCTCTCGGTCAATGCTTCGTGTTGGAGTAGCCCTGAAAACCGCTCCGACTTGTTCCACATCGGCAACCGCACCTTGTTATCTGCCATTTTCATTTCCCGCATCTTCAGCAAGCCGGGCTCAAAACTATAGCTATAGTCTGGCTCCAGCATAAAGTTGGTGGTAAAGCGGTTAAGCCGCACATACTGCATCCAGTTCGGGCTGAACGGACCGACAAAGAGTGTTCGCTCATGGTTGCGGTTATAGTAGTAACCCGTTGTTTTATCAGAAAGCAGCAGAAGTTTGTTGCCTTGCTTCAGGTAAGAAGCATAGTCGCCGATTTTATAGGTTACATGCAGCAGGTATTTAGAGAGCGTTCGCCTTTCGTAATCGGATAGCTTCCATCTTTCGGCTGGTTTTACCATCGTATTATCAGCTGCTGATATATCTGCACTAACTATAAGTTTGTGCTGGTGTTGCAGGTACACACTGTCCAGGGTGATGAGCTTGGTGGCGGTGCGTATTTTTATGTTGTGGTAACCGCTGTCTGCAGCAAAGGCATAGGCTGGCAGTACATCTGTCTGCGAGAAATATACCGGCACATTATCAAGATACACTACATGCACCGGCACTACCCTACCAGAATCTACCACAAACGGCGACACCTGTGTAATACCGTCCATAGTTTTAGCATAGTCTGTAAATACGCCGTTTTCAGGGTACAGAAACTTGTAGTAGCCAATGCTGTCCAACCCCATCCGGCTGCCCCAGTAATTCCAGTTCATAAGCTGCTTTCCGTCTACTGTTCTGTCTTGCAGTTGTAGCTTACGGAAAGGCTTTTGCTTTTTATACCTGTCCCAGCTGGGCAGGGCTGGTATAGTTGTGTTTTTAAACTTGGATGTAAGGCCATAAGCGGTCAGGTCCACATTTTGCACGGGCTTCCCTTTGGCATCCGTTACGGCCACTTTCAGATCAGCTTTCTGGCCCGGGTAAACTACCTGCGGGGACTGCAGGTCAATAGTTAGCAAATGTTTTCGGAAAGGAACATCTTCCTGTAGTTTGTGCATAGTACCGGCCCACACGTATTGTACTGCCACAAAGTAAGGTTTGTCGCCTTTTGCCTGTAGTTGCAACACGATTTCCGCAGCTTTTCCGTGTCCCTGCTCCACCAATTTTTCACCGCGATAGATGGCATACCAATAAGGCAGTCTTCTCGGGTTCTGGATGGCCATGTATAGGGAGTCATTTGTCCTGGCTGTCTGTAAAGATAGGCTAGCGTCTTTATCATCTTCTGCAAACTCCAGATCATCAAACAGCTCCCCGGAGGTAACTTCGTATCCGGCTGCAAAAGCATTAAGCGCCACTTTAGCAGGCAGCATTATGTTAGAACTATAGATGTCATCATAATCCGCATTATAAGCAGAAAGTGTAGCTGCACGGGGTTTTGACTTGTCTCCTTCCCGGTACTGCACCAAAAGGCTGTCCTGCTGTAATTCTATACTCAGGTAACCGCTGGTGTGGTGGTAGGTGGCATTCCTGGTTTTAGTAGTACGTTCGTTACTTGCGTTCAGGAAAGTAGCTGTTACGGCATATTCTATACCTGCATCGGGGAAAATACTTTTTGGAATCGTGATGGTCGTTTCGCCAGTTGGGTTTAAGGGCTGCTGATGTTGCCAAAGTGTATCAGGCACAAACAGGAGTGGTTGCTCGCTCTTGATTATACGCCTGGTTTTAACCACGATCTCCACGCGGGCATCGAGCAGGTTCAGGCCATTGGCATTTACACCCCTTGCTTTTACCAGATTTTCCTGACCGGTATAGTGCCTGTCATGGGCTAAGGTTAAAGTATAGATATTCTCTTTCAGCTCATAATCTTCGTAGCTGAAAGACGCGGATACGAGCAGACCCTCTTTTTTATTCGGCCTTTCAAGCGAGAGCGTCAGCACCTGGTCAAGGTCAAGTCTCAGGCTATCGTGTAGCACAAAAAAACCATCGAAACCACCTTTCCGGTATGCCTTTATTTCGCCTAAGCTTTTCTGTTTGGTGCGGTAACTTCCTAATTTAACTATAGCTTTCCCTTTATAGGGCTTGCCGTGCTTATCAACTATAAACGCTTTGTACATTACGGTATCCCCGGGCATGTACTTGGGCTTGTTCAGTGCCAGGTAACCTTTGTACTTCTCCCGTTCATCATACCGGCGGTACTGCGGATCAAACAAGGAAATCACACTTCTTACCCAGCCTTCGGGATACCAGCCACGCACAGAACGATAGGTATCGTAAAATGGACGCCAGATATAGTACACAGGAAAGGAATAAATGATCTTATTCAAAAAGCTTCTCTCCCTGGTCGGGTTATCTGCTTTCTCCAGCTTTACAAAGTGTGTAAACCCATTCAAGCTGACTGCTAACAGGGCATCTTTTGGCTTATAGTTCAGGTGGTAGGTTTGCGTGGCCGGGTTATAAGTGGTTTTTTTCTTATCCACAAGCACTACAGCATTGGGTAACGGATTTCCCAGGCTATCGTGCACCAGCACGTTCAGGTCAGCTCTTTCCTGGATCAATTTAACAGCAAAAGGCGTTACGGTATGCAGCGAGTAAATCAGGTCGGGGCCGCTGCTGTGCACATACAGGTAATGCCCCTGAGCTAAGGTTCTGCTATAGTTTGTGTTAACTGCAAACGAATCAACTACCGATTGGAAAAAAGAAGGCCTGACAACCTGTGTTCCTTCTTCGTGGATAGATCGGGCTTGCTGTTCGGTGAGCTGGTAAATGTAAGTATAAGGGCTGCGGTACAGCGAGTTGGCTAGTTTATGTTGTGCAATAAGTGATGAAGAAAAGCAGAGCAAAAGGCAGAAGCCCAGTATAAGTTGTTTTAGCATAGCAGAGGCAGTATGAACATAAATATACAAATTTATATATTAACCACCTCTAATATGTACGTTAACCTGCTGCTTAACCTAAGTCTTTTGTAAACTTAGAATTATGTTAAATTTTATGTGCTTATTAATTAGAATTCCACATACATTGCTCAATCATGAAGTGTACGAGGCCGTTTTCCTTAGTTTGACTTAAGCACAATGTCATTCTACTTCAAGTAAATATCTCGGGGGAAATGGTGGTGCCCACATCTCTATTTGCATCCTTATCTCGTCTGCCTCTTTTTCATTCTTCACCACGCCTCCGATGTTCAGTTCCTTTGGGTCAATCATACTTCTGCCGATAAATATCTTCTCCCACCCTTTATCTGAGATCTTACTCCTTATGTTGAGTACCCAATCCTCCAGCTTTTGAATGAATTTCCCATCCTTCGAATTGCTCCATTTAAAGTCTTCTTTGATTTCCCTTAGCTCCTCAATGCAAGATTCATATAGTTCGTAATTTTGGTGTTTTATTTCTCTGTCCAGAAATTCTTTTAGATTTCTTATTTCCTCTTTGGAGTTTAGCTTAACCTTTAGAATCGACTCATCATTGTAATTTTCATTAAGGCCTAGTATTTCTTCAATTAGCCAATCAGAAAGGGCTTGTTTTATTAACTCGATTCCAGAAAATAGAATGGTATGTGACTTTAGTAATTCTACCTCTTTATTCATCTGCTTTAAATTATTGCTAACGACTCAGCTAAGACACACCTTGTTTTGCTTTAGATCTGGTTAGCGAATCGTGCTTTTAATTTAATATTTGTTTTAAGATCAACAAGTCTTTGCTTGACATTTGACTCCAAACTTTTCTTTATCATTCCTTTAAACAGATTGAATGGGAAACGTAGCTTAAATGAATATAAAAAGATTACTTCTGTCGAGTCTGGTTTTAATTCTTTAAATGTCCAGGAACCTAAGAAGGATTTGAACATAAAAGGCCCTTCTGTCATTTTGATTGCTGTTGCCTTAGGTCTATTGAACGTTACGTACTCGGTCACCATGCCAAGGCCATTTTTAGCTACACAATAAGCTTTTACTCCTTTCTCTGCCTTTGTAGCTCCTTCAATTAAATCAGCTTTTTTGAGAAAAGTATCCCAGCTTAACCTTTGTTTGTAATCTTGTGTGTAATCGAAAACAACTACAGGTTCACAATTAATCACTATCGTTGCTGTAAACTTTATGCTTTCCATTTACTCGCTATTTTATAATTGAAGTCAATAAATACTGCTGAAATTGATGTACCCTATTTACGTTTTCTTTAGCTGCCTGTATTTGGCATAAGCAATCAGTGTATGCAGAGAAGTATACACTTATGCTAATGTACCGGATAGCTTGTGTTTCTCCAAAAGCTATAAAATTCTATCCAAGCAAATCCCTTATGTTTCTTAATTGCATTTGATTTCTCTATTTTATTCTTAAATCTTTAATTGTAATCAATTCTACTTTTATATAGCTTATCTAAAATGTATATTCGGCCTTTATAATAGAACGATAGCTCTAGTCAGGCATCTTTTCCATGCTCTTGAAAACAAATGTGCCCTTTTCCTGCCAAACCTGCGGGAACAAGTTAATTTTTAGAACAGAAGCATCTACCGCGTTGGTTTGCTCCCGCTGCCAAACAATAAGCCGGCGTGCTACTACGGAAGTCAATGCCCCTTTAGTGCAGGAAGAAATGAGCCTTATACGCATAGGCACAACCGGCCAGTATCAAGGTATATCGTTCGAAGTTATTGGTCGTATCCAGCACTTTTTTAAAGAAGGATACCGTAACCATTGGTATGTAATTACCGGGAATAACGAAGCAATGTGGCTTGGAGACTGGGCTGGTAACTATAGTTTTTTAAAAGAAGTGCCTCGAAGAAGTACCGATAAAATAGCTGGCTCCAAGCCGGGAGATAAATTATCAATTGCTGCTATTGACTTTCAGGTTGAACTGCTGGATGAAGAAACTGAGACTTATATAGAAGGAGAAGTGCCTGAGAGCAACTCCTTTCAACAAGGGTTCATTACGATTGAACTGCTTAAGCCTGACACATTCGGTATGGCTATTCTTAACATCTATAATAAAAATAATATTCAGGCTTTTGTTGGCCAGTACCAACATTTAGAAGATCTCCAACTGCAAAACCTGCGCGAGCACCATGAGTGGATTTGATTTAACAGAGAAGGGGAAGGTGCCTGCAACTGCCCTTTTAAACTGTGCTCACTGTAATAATACCGTAAGGCTGGTAACGCATGCCCAGGCGGTTAATGTTGGCTGCCTGCACTGTGACTCTTTGCTGGCACGTCAGGGCAACAGATGGAGCAGGGTAAAAGATCAGAAAAGCCAGGTAAGGGTGCCTACTATCCCTTTAGGCACCAAAAGTTTATTCAAGGAAATTAGATATGCTGTAACTGGATTCATAGTTTACCAGGAAACTACCGCACCGTACCAGTGGCGTGAATATGTGCTGTTCAGCCCTATACATGGCTATGCATTCCTGTCTGAGTATGATGGGCATTGGACCTACTTTCGATTTGTGGCCGATATATCCCTTACCAGGAATAATACCCATTCATTAACTTACCAGGAAAAAGATTATAAACTTTTTCATAAATATAGCAGCCAGGTGGTCTATGCTGCAGGTGAATTCCCATGGAGGTTACTGGACAACAGAAGTCACTATACCGAATTTGTTGCGCCTCCTTATATGCTTACGCTTGAGAAAAGCCAAGATGAGATTTGCTGGATGCAAGGCGAATATGTAACCCCTGAAGAAATTCAGGAAGCATTTGGAGTAGCGGAATATATGCCGGAGCGTATTGGCGTGGGTGCTGCAGAGCCATTCGCAACGGCTTTCTCTTACAAAAAAGTGATGGCAGCAGGTGGAGCAGCTGTCGGGGTGCTCTTCCTGTTGCAGATTCTGTTTTTAATTTTCATTCGCCCGCAAGTGCTAACTGACCAGAGTTTCAGTGTGCCGATTGCCCCGGAGCAATATGGCGAAGTGACACTGACTGCTTTACCCGGGCCTACCTTTACACTAAGCTCACTTACCGGAAGCAGTAACCTGGAACTGGAACTATATGCTCCTGTGGATGACGAATGGTTTGAACTAGGGGTTACGCTTATCAACATTAAAACAAATAAAGCTTATGACTTTGAAGTAGGCACTGAATACTATAGTGGCTACGAAGGCGGCGAATACTGGACGGAAGGCAGCCAGAAAAATAGTGTCACCCTTTCGGCAATGCAGGATGGGGAATATACACTTATAGTTCAGCCTTACCGGGGCGCACTCAGTAAAGTGGATCAATTCAGGCTTTGGGTAAGACGGGATGTGCCACTCTGGTCCAATCTCTGGATATTGCTTTTATTTATAGCTGCAGCGCCTGCAGTGCAATGGTTCAGAAATCAGTCTTTCGAAAAGTCGCGGTGGATGAACAGTAATTACTCCCCTTACGATTCTTAGCAACTGCTTATGAAAAAGCTATCTATTTACAAAGTCTTTATTGCTTACCTGGTGTTGGTGCTCTCCTACTTTGTGTATGTAAATGCTACAGGTACGCGCATACTCGGGGATGATAAAGAAGAGTTTGACCCAAACGAAGGTAGAACAGGAACAAGCAGCGGGTACCGCGGCAGCAGATATTATCATAAATAAACTATATGGAACCTCTACTAAACTTAAAGTACATTATTGCGTCGCTGGTATACTCGCTGATAGGTATACTCATTCTTGTCATCACTTTCTGGATTGTTGAAATAGCTACTCCGGATAATCTTTGGAAAGAGATACTGGAGAAACAGAACAAGGCACTGGCCATTATTTTCGGGGCTTTTATTATTGCTATTGCCATTATCATAGCTTCCGCGATTCAAGGTTAATTTATTTTTTTAGCTTATGCGCATTAGTGTAAGAGCCCTGTTGTTGTTTTCCGTGTTTGTGGTGGCTACGTGTGGGCTCGTGTACGAACTGGTAGCCGGTACTTTAGCAAGTTACCTGCTCGGCGATTCAGTTACACAATTCTCCACCATTATCGGTGTGTACCTGTTTTCGATGGGAATTGGCAGTTACTTCTCAAAGTTCTTTAACCGTAATCTGATTGCCTGGTTCATCCAGATAGAAGTTCTGGTGGCTGTAATTGGCGGCCTGAGCTCCACTATCCTATTCCTGCTTTTCAACCATGTAGTATCTTTTAGGATCATACTATACATGCTCGTTTCGACTACGGGCATACTGGTTGGGCTGGAGATTCCGCTGATCATGCGCATCCTTGAAGACAGGTACGAGTTCAAGGACCTGGTATCCAAGATCTTTACTTTCGATTACATTGGAGCTTTGCTAGCCTCGGTGGTTTTCCCGTTGTTGCTGGTGCCCTACCTGGGCCTGTTGCGCACTTCATACCTCTTTGGGTTGATGAACGCCGGTGTGGCACTGTTGCTGTGTTTTTTCTTTAACAAGGAAATTCGTTGGATCGGGTATCTTAAAACAACCTGCATTTTAGCTATAGTTGTGTTAGTCGCCGGTTTTATACTTAGCGACCGCATCATGAGTTTTACAGAAAGCATGGCGTATACTGATAAGATCGTTTACTCGGCACAATCGCCATACCAGCGCGTGGTGCTTACCAAAAACGATCGTGAAACGAAGCTTTTTCTGAACGGTAACCTACAGTTTAGTAGCGCGGACGAGTACCGATACCACGAAGCACTGGTGCATCCGGGTCTCAATTCTATATCAAATCCTAAGAATGTGCTGGTACTAGGTGGCGGAGATGGGCTTGCTGTGCGCGAGGTACTGCGTTACCCGGACGTAAAGAAAATTACACTGGTTGACCTTGATCCTATTGTTACAGAAATATTCCGCTCTCATGCATCGCTGGCGTCTTTAAATGGTAAATCCCTGGCTTCTGATAAGGTGGAAGTGATAAATGCTGATGCTTTCCAGTGGCTTCGCACTAACACACAGCAGTATGACTTTGTAATCATCGACTTTCCCGATCCATCGAACTATGCCATCGGTAAACTATACTCTAATGTGTTTTATAACCTGTTAAATGCTTCGTTAGCACCGGATGGTATTGTTGTAATTCAGGCGACTTCACCATTTGTAGCCCCAAATTCTTACTGGTGTGTGGTAAACACTTTACAGAGCTGCGGATTTAACACCTTGCCATATCATGCACATGTGCCCTCATTTGGCGACTGGGGTTTTGTAATGGCACAGCGCAGCCCGAACTGGAAGTTAAATACCAACTATTCAAATGACCTCAGATTTTTAGATGGCAAAACCTTTGCGCAGATGGTTGTTTTCCCGAAAGATATGCCAAGTAGGCAAACGGAAGTTAACAAGTTAAACAACCAGGTACTTGTGCATTATTTTGAAGAAGAGTGGGCGCAACTTGTGAATTGATCTATACTAAAACTATTACTCTGTTTCAGCTTTAGGATGAAGTTAGCGAGACACGTATGAAAAAGCCGGGAAGAAGAAATTTCATTTTTAAAAGTATAACTGCGTTGGGTGGGCTGGCTGCTACTGGCGGAAGTATAGCAAGTTGTACTACAAGTTCAAAAAAAGCAATTACTGGCAAGCTATTAGGCCCATCCTTTAAAGCAGGCCACCTGCTTCGCAAAGGCATTAGTATTATACCTACTCAGGTTGAAGAAACGGATGTAGTTATAGTTGGTGGCGGAGTATCTGGGTTAGCTGCTGCCCGTTGGCTTAAACAGAACTCGGATAAAGAAATTTTACTGCTCGAACTGGAACAGGAAACTGGTGGCAATGCTGCAGCAGGTAAAAACGAACAAACATCTTACCCATGGGGAGCACATTACCTGCCACTTCCAAATAATTCTTTTACCGCCCTTTTAGATTTCCTGCACGAATGTAAGGTCATCACAGGCTACAACGAAGCAAAGCTGCCTGTCTATAACGAATACTACCTGTGCTTCGATCCGGAAGAAAGGCTTTACATCAATAATTACTGGCAGGAAGGACTAGTACCAAGATGGGGAGTACCCCAAAAAGACCAACAGCAGATCAGCCGTTTCCAGGAGCTGATGGATGAATTGAAGGATGCGAAAGGGAGTGATAGGAAGTATGCTTTTGATATACCGTTGGCTAATTCTTCTGCCGATACCCAATACCGTGACCTGGATAAACTGACCATGCTGGAGTGGCTGCTGCAGCATGAACTGACATCAGAATACCTGCACTGGTATGTTGATTATTGCTGTCGTGATGACTTTGGTTCTTCCCTGGAGAATACATCAGCCTGGGCGGGCATCCATTATTTTGCATCCCGTAAAGCGGAAGCAGCCAACTCGGAACCGCACCGCGTACTTACCTGGCCCGAAGGAAATAACTGGCTGGTACAATGTTTACGCGAAACCTGTGCAGACAGCATCCGCACTAATGCCATGGTTTACAATGTAACGGAAGTTAATGGTAAGATTGCTGTAGATTTTATGGACCTGCGTACACAAAAGTATAAGCGCTTACTGGCAGAAAAATGTATCATGGCTACGCCACAGTTTGTAAACCAGCGGTTACTGAACAATATACCTGCCATTTCAGCACAGAGAAAGTATGAGCGGTTTAACTATGTGCCCTGGCTTGTAGCAAATATTACTTTAAAAGACGTACCGCAGGGCAAAGGCTTTGGCTTGTGCTGGGACAATGTGATTTATGGAAGCAAGTCGTTGGGGTATGTGTATGCCAATCACCAACAGGTTGCCTTATTTCCTGAACGCAAAACCATAACATTCTACTACCCTCTGGCTGATGATAAGCCGGCTGTTGCCCGCGGCAAAGCTTATAGTAGTGGCTATGATTATTGGCAGGAATTTGTTTTGCATGAACTTGAGAAAGCACACCCAACTATACGTGAGCAGGTAGAAGCCCTGGACACATGGGTATGGGGGCATGGCATGATTTGTCCGGTTCCGGGTTTTATCTGGGGAGAAGAAAAAAATACCTCTGCTACTCCTTATGCTGACAAACTATACTTTGCGCACTCAGACCTTAGCGGTATTTCTGTTTTTGAAGAGGCATTTTACCAGGGAATATCTGCGGCACAGCACGTGTTAAACATTACAGTCGCCTAATGCAACAGCAGTATAAACAACCATGGTTACAGTCGGCAGTTATAGATGGGCTTTTTATCCTGTCTCCACCTTTTCTGTGCTTACTGGCCATCATTTTATTCCCGGGTTTCTTTCAGCAAAAAGATAATGACATACCTGTAGCTGCCTGGGTAGTGCTGATCCTGCTGATAGATGTAGGGCATGTGTGGAGCACGCTTTTCAGGACTTATTTTGATAAGAAAATGCTGCAGCAGAACGGCCAGTTGCTGGTGTGGGTACCGTTACTGGCCTTAGCCGGAAGTATGATGTTATATTCGGTAGGGGCTGGTTTATTCTGGCGGATGCTGGCTTACCTGGCTGTGTTTCATTTCGTGCGCCAACAGTATGGCTTTTTACAGCTCTATGCCCGCACTGAAACCAGAACTAGGCTTGAAAGGCAGATTGATACGGTTACCATTTATACTGCCACCATCTTTCCGATAGTATACTGGCATCTGGAAGCTAACCGTCGCTTTAACTGGTTTCTGGATGGAGATTTCTACTTTGTGCCACAGCCAAACTTACTACCTGTATTAACTGGTTTATACTTGTTAATTATACTTGCCTACCTGCTAAAAGAGATCCATATTATCTGGCGCAAAAAGTACCTGAACCTGCCACGTAACCTAGTTGTAATTGGGACGCTTCTTTCGTGGTATCTGGGCATCATACATTATAACGGCGACCTTATTTTTACCACTTTTAATGTACTATCGCATGGCATCCCTTACCTGGCCTTGGTCTGGATATTTGGAAAACGCAAGTATAAAAAAAGTAAGGTAAACACTACCAGTTTTATGGAACGGATCAGTTTTGGGACTGCTGGCATCTTATTTTTCCTGGGCTTGGTTTTTATACTTGCTTATATAGAAGAAGGCTTTTGGGATGCTTTGGTATGGCGTGATCACGAAAGTGTTTTCGCGATTTTTGCGTCACTACCTTTGGTTAACGATGAGCTGATTTTAACAGTATTGGTACCTCTGTTGGCTCTGCCGCAGCTTACCCATTATATCCTGGATGGTTTCATTTGGAAGGTCTCCAGAGAGAAGTAAATCTTTCGATGGCAGCTAAATCCCTGTGGAAAAAGTTCGACAATTCCTTCCTTTGGACTACAAATTATCATACTAAAATCAGCAAAAAGCCTGCAGATTCAATGTTTGCAGGCTTTTTACATTTAGGTCCTCACCGGATCATTCACCTTTTCCTGAGAATAAGGAGCGCGATTAGGTGCGTCACTTTTGACTGACTCACCTAATCAGGCGTAACTCACTAGCTTAAAAGGTGTACAGACTCTGTCATCTTGCTTTCGGCTGGCTGCAAGGCTAATTTCAGTAACCTTTACAGCTATGAGCTAGCCTATCCGCATCATTTTTTACATCAAAAATCCAAAAAACTACACACTGGGCCCATAACCGTTTACCTGTGCATCACCGCCATCGATAAGTGGTGCGGACGGATGGCAGGCAGGTTTAGTATGATCGACTCAATGCGCTCTATCTGAATGTCTTTCATGCAATTATATGTACTAGTATCACCTTGTAATGAGTATTTACTTACTATAGAAAGTAACCACTCACTAAGTATTACAAATGTATTCGTACAGCAACCCCGGGAGTAGAACAATTGCGCTATTACCTAAACAAATCGGACATGATGAGTTTAAGTGGGTTTTACGCCGATCTATTTACGGAATTCCTGTGGGTTTTCGCCGTTTTTTTTGAAAAGCCGGGCAAAATAGGCGGGATCGTCAAAGCCCAGTGTGTACCCTATATCTGTGATGTTGCTGTCTACATCCGGGAGGGTCAGTTGGGCTTTGGTAATGAATTAATCTATGAGGATATCTTTAGGCAATTTGCCGGCTTTACTTCTGCAGATCCGGCTCATGTGCCCGGTGGAGATGAACATGTCGCGGGCATATTCTTCTACTGTTATTAATGATCCAGCCGCTCACGTCGCCCAGATGCAGAAAAATATGTTCTATGTTTTTGGGAGCAACTATAAACGCAGGGGCTTCTATTGTTAACTTTTCCGTAGCATAATGAAACTCAGTCTGGCCTTCCTGCATCAAAAATATCTGCAGAAAATTATTATGCGCATGCAGTTTTACCTGGCCCTGGCACTGTCTCCCGATCTCCCCGAAATGGTACACATGAATAAGCCCTTTGGCAAATTCTATGGTGGTGCCGTAAAGCCCTTTGTAAAGCCGTTTTTCCTGCATGGGCTAAGTTGCCTTAATATCCGGGTTCACCTGTTTTACTTCATAAGGCTTACCGATCAGTTTTACTTCGTAAGGTGTGCTGACGCCTTTCAGGTTGAGGTAGTCACAGGCAAGCGAATAAGGTGGATTTTTAAGTAGCCGGTAAGCTGCCTCGGAGATCACGAAACTGTTATTCAGCTCTTTGGTGGCGGCCTGCAGCCGTGCCGCGATATTTACAGGAAAGCCCATAACCGTCAGGTTCTGACTCAGCCCGATTCCCACGTTACCAACTATAACTTTACCTACATGCAGACCGATGCCAACCTCAAAGGTATGGCTAAAGTATGGCCGCATGTAGGTGTTATTAAAAATCCTGAGGTCAGATAGTATCTTGAAACCGGCCAGCACCGCCGAATCGGTAGCTTGCTTTATTTTACTGTTCAGCCCGAACACTGCATAAAGCCCGTCGCCGGCTGTATCTATAATTTCGCCGTTGTACTGTGCTATCGCATTTTTGAAAAGCGTAAAGATCCTACGCATGATGTGGATTACATCGAAAGGCAAATTCGCCTCTACGAATGGTGTGAAGTTTCTGACATCGATAAAGAAAAGTGCCAGTTTCCGGCGTTCTCCTATTTCTCCTATGGTATTACCTTCTTCTTTTCCGTCAATAAAAATATAGCGGTCCGTCTCGTCCCTGACCAGGCGTTGAACCTGAACCCCTTCTCCATTCACCCGGGTCTGGCAGGCAAGGCGTACGTTATCCGGAAATTTTTTTACATTTTTAACAGTTCTTTCGCAGCTGGTGGCCGGTGTAAGATTCCCCTCTCCTTCCAGCACAAGTACCCGGCAAGTGGTACACTGTCCTTTCCCACCACAGGCGTGATAATGCGGTATACCTGCTGCCAGCGATGCCTGAAGTATCGTCTGGCCCTCTTCTACCGGTACCACTTTCTCGCCCTTAAAATTTACCAAGTGGGTCATCAGCGTTTATAGTTACATAAAAATCATATCGTTTTAATGTCTTCTTTTTTCACAAGGTAATGATACTCCGGGTGATTTTTAAGGTAAGACCGCATATAAGGGCAGATCGGAACCAGTTGCAGATTATTAGTTGCGATGTAATCCAGCACATATTTGGTAATGGTGCCCGCTATACCACGGCCTTCCAGCACTTTTGGCACCTCGGTATGCAGCACTGTCATCACGCCTGGCCGCAATTTATAGTCAATAAAAGCTGTCTGACCTTCTATAGTTGTCTCAAACCTGTGCTGTGCCGAATTATCTTTAACCTCTATCTCCATTGCTTAAATCATTGTTTGATAATTTTATAAGTTGACTTGCCAGGTCCAGTTCTTCCTGCAGAATGGTATGAGGTCGGCCAGGGTATATCTTTTTGGTAACAATTGCTCCCAGTTTATCCATCACTTCTACAGTCTCTTCAATTCTGCTTACGGGCACGTGGGGGTCAGGGTCGCCGGTAGTTATGAGTACAGGTGTACCTGCAAAGTCTCCCTTATACCTGTTCGTATCGACTTTCTCCCCGATCAGTCCACCAGTAAAGATCAGCAGGCCGCCATACTTTTGGGCATTTCGTGCAGCATATTCTGAGATAAGACAAGCTCCCTGTGAGAAGCCTACAAAGTATAGATCTTCGCTTTTTAAGCCTTGCTCTAAAATACTTTTTACCAACTCATCCAGTTGCTTCAGGGCAGAATCCAGGGCAGGTTGGTTCTGCGCTTCCGGGGCCATGAAACTATAGGGATACCAACTGTTATTCGTAGCCTGAGGTGCAAACAAGGTAAAGTCCTGCACAGGCAGGTAGTTTGCCAGGTCCAGTATACTTGGTGCGGTAGCGCCACGGCCATGCACCAGTATAAGTGCCTTTCCTGTTTCCGACAAGGGCTTACCTTTGGTTTTGAAATCCTTATTATGTGTATACATTCTGTTCTGTGCTTATAAAGTATGGATGACACCGTTTACTTCAGAATTACGACTTCTCCGTTATTCCATAAAAGCCGTGGGCCTTGATAATCCCACAAACTTTCTAAACTATAGTTTTAATCCACTTTCGGAAGTACAGCTTCAATCTCCGCTCTGCGGGACTCGTACTGTGGCGGAAGCAATAATCCAGAACCCAGTTTATCCCAGGGCTCGTCAATACCAAAACCCGGGTTGTCGGTTGCAATCTCAAACAGCACGCCACCCGGTTCACGGAAGTATAGCGAGTGAAAATAATTCCGGTCTATCTTGTTCGTGATGTTATAGCCAAGCCCCGCGATCTTGTCGTGGAAATACATCAGCACATCATCGTTTTTTACACGGAAGGCAATATGATGATTAGTGCCAGCTCCGCCGATCCCGCGCGGTTCGTTTGGCAGCTCTACCAGGTCTATGATGTTGGCTGTGTCCACGGCGTCGGTGATATAACGATATCTGTTTCCGCTTTGCTCCTGCAAACTATAGCCAAAAATATCGGTCAGAATCTTAGCCGTTTTCTCTTTGTTCTGTAGCGTGAGTGTTACCCCATGAAAACCTTTGGTTGCCACAGCCGCCTTCACTTCGTCTGTTTCCCAGGGCTTTCGGTTGTCGCCGTTCTTCGGTATCACCAGTTCCAGTTTCAGGCCATCCGGGTCCAGGAAAGTGAGGTATTTTTCTCCAAACTTTTCAGAGGGTTTGTTATAGATCACGTTGTGCTTTTCAAACCGGTCTATCCAGAAATCAAAACTGCCTTCGAGCACGGCATAAGCAATGTTTGTGGCCATACCTGTTCCGGCACTACCCCTTCGTGCTCCCTCATGCGGAAAGAAGGTCAGGATAGTTCCTGCACTACCTTTTTCATCCCCGAAGTAGAAGTGATAAGTGCCCGGGTCGTCAAAGTTCACAGTCTTTTTGAGCAGACGTAAACCCAACACGTTGGTATAAAAATCAAGATTTTGTTTGGCCATACCCGCAATCGCTGTGATATGGTGCAAACCTGCTATTCTGTTTTCCATGTTTCTACTTTTTTTCAGCCATTTCCTGATGTACAGGTATACGGCATAGGTTAATTTTTAATGGTTTAAAGAACGATCAGGCAATTTTTATTCACAAGCTGAACTTCGGCATGCAATTTTATTTTATCTCATCGCTTACCACCATACTGCCCGCTTCAGTAACAGCGTTCCATATCAGGCCAAAGTTTTGCGGCTTATTATGCCATCTATAGTAAAACCGGTTTTCTCTGGCCATAAGAGCCTACTACTATACTATTAAACTCAACACCTACTATTACAGGCTTGGTAACAGGCATACTGGCATTTAGCGGAAGAATACTACAGGAAATCAGGCCCCTGGTGCAACAAAATGCCCCTTTGCAGCAACTAAAAGTATACATTTCACATGGCACACAGGATAATACATTGCCTGTACACTATGCCCGCGAAGCAAAAGAATATCTTTTGAATTTAGAAGTGCATCTTACCTACAACGAACAGAATATAGGTCACCAGATAAACAGTCAGGTAATCTCAAGTATGATAAACTGGCTACAGGCATAAGCAGCTTTTCTGTTCCTCTCTCTCATTGCAGATAATCCTCTTCTTCCTGACAGATTTAAGCTGATTTCCTTTTCTATAGTTTGACATCAAGCGGTGGTTCTGCGTAACGCATATTATAGTTTTGATTAACAGTATACTCTAAAGATTTTCTGATGGAAGAGCAACTAAAAAATACGGGTAGAGGCCAGACAAGCTTTTTGGTCTTTTCGGCATCGCTGCGAAAGGGTTCACTTAACACAAAACTCGCAAAACTGGCCGCCAAGATTATTGAGAATCATGGCGGCACTGTAGACTTTGCCGACATGGCCGAGTTTGACTGCCCTACATTTAACCAAGACCTGGAAGTAGACAATTTTCACCCGGATGGGGCTGAAGCGCTGCGAAAAAAGATATTGGAAAACGATGCTTTTATTATCTCGTCGCCGGAGTACAATGGTTCTATGCCCGGCTATCTGAAAAATGTAATAGACTGGACATCCCGCTTTCGTCCGCAGCCATTCCACCAGCACCATGCGCTGCTCATGTCAGCGTCCCCGTCTATGGCCGGCGGTAACCGGGGGCTTTGGGCCTTGCGCGTGCCTTTTGAGCACCTGGGCACTAGGGTTTACCCGGATATGTTCTCGTTGGCTACGGCCCACGAAGCTTTTAATGAAGACGGCACCCTGAAAGATACAACGCTGGCCAAGCGGTTTGAAGATAACCTTGTTGCCTTTATGAACCTGGTGGAAGCATCCAAACATTATCCGTGCATCAAAAAGGCGTGGGTAGAGTTCCTGGGCGAGAAACCTGCCAAAGAAACGGAGCGGGTAGAGTAAGCTAAGCCAAATTGCTTATGTATTACAAAACCTGATTAATCATACAGCTATTGATTATGAGCACAGGAACCAAACAGAAAGATATGCTTGTCTCCAAGGTGGAGATTGAATTTCCTGACTTTACAAAGCTCCCGTAAGCAGTAAGCCATACTTATAAAATACCATGGGTAAAGAAAAGCCTGTAATGTAAACTAAATCAAACTATAGTCTATTTCTGAAAAACAAAAGGCTCTCCCTATCCGGAAGAGCCTTTTTAATTTATAGTTCTGTACCTGCTATTGCATCAGGTATAGTTCCGTTTTGCGGTTGTCTTTACCTTTTTCGTCGCGTACTTCGTTCTCCAGTGTTACTACAAACTTTTTCTTGCTGAAATACTTTTCGATATGGTTCTTGACCTGCAAAGCGCGGTTGCGGCTAACGTAGTCTTTTGCCTCGGCGGTACCAAATCCATCTGAATAGCCTTTTACCACAAGTTCAGTGCCTTCGGGCTGCTTGTTCAGGAATCTTGCTAAAGCTGATACTTCTTCCAGGTTCAGGTAGATACTATTGAAGGCATAGAATAACTTAAGCGCAGGTAGTGCGGCTTTGGTTTTAACTACTGGTTCAGGAGCTATAGTTTCTTCTACAACTATACTCTCTTCTTCAACCGCTGCAAATACCTCTTTTTCTGGCTGTACTTTCTCCAGGATGTAGGCAGTATAGAAATAGTCCTGCTCATTCGAAGCGGAGATCCACATCTGGCGCTCATCTACTTTTTTATAGTAGGCATTGTAGGTACCTGCCACGTTCATCACAGGGTCTGCTTTCACCGGCGTACCTGCTTCA